>NZ_CAMYOS010000006.1:0-105017 GCF_947280595.1 uncultured Gardnerella sp.
CTGATGGCGCAACATTCGACAGCACTCCAGGCTTGCACAAGATTAAAGTGCAAGTGAAGCTTGAGGGCAACACTGCTGACGCTGAAGTGCTGTACCGCGTGCTGCCAGATTTGGTGTACAAAAGCGATTGGGAGAAGTTTAAGACTAGCGACTACGGCAGCAAGTATGAACAAGAGTACGCACCGATTACCTTTACCGGCAAGAACGATGAAGGCACTATTATTGGTCACGATACGACTGGCACTACTCCTTCTACTGACGTAACAACTACGCTTACTGCTTATGTTTATAAAGGTAAGCAGGTTAGAATCCGCGTTCCGCAAGCTTTCGGTAAGGATCACAGTGAAAATAATTACCACTATGTGTTCAAGGGTTGGGCAACTAAGGTTGTACAGCCGACTACTGAGAATCCGAAGCCAGAACAGAAGTACGATATCGATTCTGAAGGTCGTTATAAAGATGTTAAGGTTGACGATAATTCCGGCAAAACTTACACCGCTGTTTACAAGCGAATCGACTACTTCTCCAGTTCGTCTGACGGTGGTGAAGTTCCTAAGGATGCTGTAGTTGCAATCTTTAAGCCTGCTCCAGGGCGATTGTGGAAGGACGGCACAAGCGGTCCTAAAGTGTTCTACGTAAAGAAGGGCACTGATATTTCGAACATTCCTTACAGCTCTAGCGACTCTACTAATGCTTTGGTGAGACTTAAAGAAAACCTAACCAATGCTACTGGCACCTGGAAACGAAGCAGCATGCTTAATGACGGTAAGAAACTTGCTGAAGTTAAAGATGTTGCTGACGTGACTGGTGAGTGGAAAGACGGCTGGAAAGTCAACGAATCATTCCAAGAGTTCGTGGCAGATCAAAAGGATTGGACAGAGCCAGCAGTGCAGACTGATTACTTGGTTGCTGTGCAAGATGATGCTGACTCTCTTCCAAAGCTAACCGATTTTATAACTAATATGCCTGAACTCAAAGAAGAAGCTGCTTTGAAAGATGGAGTAGAAGACATAAAAGTCGAATACGATTTGCCAACTGAAGCTGAGAAAAATAAGTTCAAGCAGAAAATGCTTAAGAAGCCTGCTTTGTACACTGTTCCTTTGAAAGTGACAATCAAGTATAATGATGCAGCAGATTACAAGACTTATAAACTTGTAGGACGCTTAAAGGTGCTTTATAAGTTGATGTATCCAGACAGCTTGCCGAAGGAGAATACGCAGGGTACTGACCAAACTGGTGCTAATGCTGAACGCAAACTAGTTTTTGATAAAACTAAGTATGTTGAAGTCAAATTTATAAACGCTAAGAGTGATACTGAGTCACCAAATGGCAAGGGTGAATTTGCTGAAGGTTCGCGCACGTTGTACTACGCGTATAAGGATTCTGCTAGTGGCGTTCGCGCGCCGCAGGTTATTGGCAAGGATTACGATGCAAAAGGCTACCATTACGAGTTCCAAGGCTGGGAGATTCAGGAAGATACTACATTTGTAACAAATACTGCTACGTCAGTTCCTGTTATGACACTATTTGCTGCTATGACACCAAGCACTACTACTGTGCCTAATCCACAGAAAGTTAAGCTATATTCTAGTGCTGAAATTGCTAGTAGGAAGTTTGCTAGGAACACTAATATTGTACCGCATTATAAGCTTGTTAAAAACGTAATTGACGCTTCTACACAAGAAGAGATTCCAGACGGTTACGTTGCAACTATATTCCTTCCAGGATTTGGTAGAACGTGGGCTGACGGTTCGTATAAGCCAAAATTGCTGTATATTCGTCACGGAAAAGATAAAGAAGATAATATTAAGTTTGCTCAAAAGGTTGCAAGCGACACTGCTGCAAAACTTTCCGGTTTTACAAAGTGGCAAATGTATAATGCAAGAGGCGATAAGTCGAACATACTCTTACATGACAATTGGGATATTAGTAAGCCGCGCATCTTCGTTGCTGAGCAAAATGGCGTTGATGATGTGAAGATTCCAGAAACAGTTATTGGCGTGGGTGAGAGTATTACAAACGTTAATAAGCTCGTACATAACACTGACCCTAAAGTGAGTGTATCTATAGATGATAGCTCTACGGTTGATGTTTCAAAGCCTGGAATTTCAACAATTATGGTGAATGTAACTAAGCCTACTGATGAAATTGATAAGACTACAGGAAAGCAAAAAACTGTTACAACTAAGTTGCCTGTGCGCGTGTACGTTTTGCCAAAAGTTATTGCAAATAATGATTTGCCAGCTAAAGGCACTGCTGCAGCTAAGTTCATAGAAAAGAACTATACGAAGGTGACGTACGTAGCTGGTAATGGCGGAAGTTTGCAAAAATCGCCTCTTGAAAATGCTGGAAACAAGCCAGTTTCAGTATATTGGGTGCGAAATAACGCGAATGGTTTCCAAATGCCAATTCCAGATGTGCTTGCAGATAATGGTTACGTGTTCAAGAATTGGACTTCTATCACGACTGAGACTCCAGCAGTTCCAGCAGATCAACGTAAGGCTACAGAAGAAGAACGTGAAGCTTTGGTGCGAATGGCAATTATGGATGGTATGCCATATGTAGCAAATATTATTCGTAATTCAGGCAACTCTACGCTTGCTGCTTTGCAAAATCTGCTGAATGAAGCGCAAAAGAATCACTCGGAGCAAGAAGCTTACAATGTCTACAATGCTAAGCGCGAAGAATTAGCTAAGATTGCTGAATCGAATGGCAAATCTTACGTAGCTAAATTGATTCGTGATTCTCATAATTCTTCAATCGAAGCTTTGAAGAACTTGATGCGAGAAGCGAAGATTGATGTTGATAGCATTCTTGAAAAGAATCCTCAAAAAGAGAATCTTAGAAAAATTGCTCAAAATCTTGTAAAAATTGCTCAAGAAGCTGGAAAGCCATGGCTTGCTAAGCAAATTTTCAATTCAAAGCGTTCTTCAATCGAAGCTTTAAAGAACTTGATGCGAGAAGCTGGAATAGACTTGACATTTGCTAATTATGAGGAAACAAATAAGAGTGATGTCAGTGATGAACAGCGAGAAGTGCTTGCTGAACTTGCAAATGATGCAAATAAGCCAGAAATTGCAATGGAGATTCGCAGCTCCAAGAAGTCTAGTTTAGAAGCTTTGAAGCAGCTTTTGCGTAATGCTGGAGTAAATCCAGAGATTTCGCTACCAGAGTCACAGTCAACGTACGAAACCACTATTACTGCAAACTTCGAGGAGATGAAGCCTATGATGTTTGAGTTTAGAAGTTCTGCGGTTTCGGGCGTTCCTGCAACGTTTACGCTTGCAAACTTAACTGAGAATTCGAGTGGCAATACGATTGTTAGAGTAGATCGCAATGATTTTGTTATTAACAAGCTTAATCCTAATGGAAGCGGTTCTAACGGTCTTATTCCTTCATGCAATGGAACTACTTGCACTATTTCCGGCACTCCTAAGATTGTTGATGGAACGCCGAAAGTAGAAGTAACGTTTACTACTATTGATCAATACGGTCGAAAAGCTAATATTACTGTGTATATTGATATAGTAAATTCAAGTGAACAAACGTATATACCTGATACGAATACTCAAACAACTGTAGTTGAAACTTCTGTTAAGCAGCAAAAGCAGCAAAAGCAGCAAAAGCAGCAAGAAGTAGAGTCTAAAGATCAGTTGGCAAGTACAGGTAGTGACGTGTATAGTGTTTTGAATATTGCAAGTTTGTCTTCAATATTAGTTGCATTAGGGTTTGCTGTGAATATATCTCGCCATCGCCGTAAAGATCTTAAGTAACTGCTTAACTAATAAGTGATATTGCTAAAGGTTTGAAGAAACTTAAGTGACTTAAGTGATTTAAGTCACTTAAGTGTAAAGCGTAGTCACGAGTTGCAAAAGTTTTTTGGGAGAGTTATGTCTAAAGATAAATTTATCTGTGAAAGTGCAAAATCGCGAGTAAATTCTAACTCCAGTAATGCTGTTGATGCTTGTGATTCTGCTAATATCCCAGTCAGTGATGCTTGTGATGTATCTGCATCTGCATCTGTTACTAAAGATGCTTACGATAATCCTGAAATGGTTAATAAAATAGCAATTCGTGCTCTTATTTTACTTTTAATATCTTATGTTTTTGGGACGCTGTGCTTACAAGGTTTTAATTTGTTGTTTAAGCAAGTTGGTACTGATGTTTCAAGTCCGGAGCAAGCGTCTTTGATCACAGGTTTACCTGGAATAGTACTAGGTATTGCTTGTTTTATTTACGGCTCTTTAGGTGATTTCGTATCTTTAAGAAAACTTGTTACAGTTGGACTGTCTACTTTATTTATTGGTTCAGTATTCGGTTTCTTAGCGAATTTCTTCTTTACTCCTCATTTGTGGAGCGTTATTTTAGCGCGTATGATTCAATCTGCTGGAGAACAAGTAGCTGGTTCTGCGTATCTAGTAATTGTGTCGAAATATTTACGTAAAGATCTTAAAGTTATTTTCTTCGGATTATTTACAGCAGGATATCAAATTTCAGCGGCAATCGGTATTTTTACAGCTGGATTATTGAGTTCAATATCTTGGCGATATTTCTTCCTTATTCCAGCAATAACTATATTCTTCCTTCCTGCGCTAAGAAGATATTTGCCGCAAAATAACGGTAATGGCAGAAAAATAGATCGAATAGGTTTCGTGATTTTCGGTGCTGCTGTTGCTATTCTTACTGTTTTCTTCTCATACCACGTATGGTGGATGCTTGTTATTTCAATTGTATTGTTTATAATTTTCGGTATTTATATCAATAAAGCTAAAAATCCTTTTGTAACTCCTTCATTCTTCAAAAATAAGCGTTGGCTTTCTGCAATGCTTGTGCTTATGTTCCTTTATTTCACAAATTATTGTTTTACTCCAATTTTCAATCGTCTAGGCGGAGAATTATATAAACTCACTACATTTGATGTTGCTCATTATGTGGTTTGTGCTTTTGTTGTTGCTGCTCTTGCTGGAACGAGTTCCGGAAAGATTATTGCGAGAGTAGGTCGTAAAAATGCTGTTATTCTCGCATCTGTATTGATGGCTATTGGGTGGGCAATATCTGGATTCTTCGTTATGAGCGGATTTTTTGCGTTGACTTTTGGCGCATGTGTATATTATGCAGGTTGTGGTCTTATGTATTCTCCGCTTGTGTCAATAATATTGGATTCTTTGCCTGTTGAAGAAACTGGACGTGGTTGTGGTATGAACGATCTTGCTATGAGCGTCACTACATCTATTGGAATAGTAATTTTCTACGGTTTGATTAACAATCGATCTTTAGAAGGGTTCTCGTTAATCGGATTAAAAGGTTCAGCTGCAGGGTTCTCAAATGTTTTACTTATTGGCTCTGTTGTTTCTTTACTAGGATTATTTGTGTTTGTTATTAGAAATTACGTGTATTCGCGAAAAACTAAAAGAAGTTCGAAAAGCGTTAAAGCGTAATTTATAGGATTTTTACGAAATATCATATTTTTCGCATACGTTGAATACTTATAGGATATGCTGTTGTTAGTTCTTGAGCCCATAGTGAAACGTAGAATTCTTCACGCATCCACTTTAATTTCTCAGCTTTTTCTTGTTCTTCTTCATGCGTTGGTCCCAAAGGCGTAGATTTAGCTTTTTCTTGAGCTTTCTGAACTATTTTATTAGCTTCTTCAGCTTCCCATGCCCATCGAACATCGCGATTTTTATCTATTTTAGCTTTAGATAGTCGAATCTCATCTGCATGCAAATATCGTTCGATTCTAGGAAGATATTCTGCTGGAGTGTTTGAAATAAATCCTTCGTAAATAAGTTTTGAAGTGTGCTCTCGAATTGATTGTAATACAGATAGCATAGGCAAATCTGCTTTACCTGAAACTACTTTGCTTAATTGCGCTTGGCGTTTTAGTATTTTAATCACATCATGAGCTATTGCGTATACAGTATCTTCATAAATTTGAGATACGTTAGCTACAGATTCTTTTAATGAATCGTCATCTAAAATTTGCTCAGGATGCTTTATTAAGCGTTTAACTGCTGCCATTTGTAAATCTTCAGCTAAAGATTTTGATGTTTTATAGGGTGCTGCAGCGAGCACTAAAGCCTCTGTGCCTAGCCATCTGGATGTAATGCGATTGCAATCTAAATGTAGCATGTTAAGAGCGCCTTGCCATACCATTTGAGATCTAGAAATATTTGTAGCTCCTGCTTTATGTAATAAATCAGCTTGTTCTATTATTTTCCCAGCTTTTTTAGCTTTAGTAGCTTTACGATTTATTGCTTCTAAAGCAGATTCTTGTGCGAGTTTTGAGAATCGCTTTTGTAAAGCAACAAGAGATTTATCGTTTCCTAGTACAGTGATTGTTGTTCTATTGTTTGTGTTATTGTTTGCATTACTGTTTTCGGTGTTCTTATATACGCTATTTGTGTTACTGTTTGCGCTGTTCTTCTGTTTTCTAATGAATCCTTGAGAGTGTGTTTTTATATTTGTTTTCTCTACGCTAAAAGTCATTCGAACATAAGGAGTAAGGCGATTCATTTGTTCATCGTCAAAAACTTCAGGATGAATTTGCGCTCCGATTACTTGTATAGCAGCTTTAGTAAATATTTCGCGAAAATCTTGCCATTCAAAGGAATCTTTACAATCTTCAGAAATACCGGGGAGAGTATCGTAATGATCGTCAATCCACTCGCGAATCTTCTTAGCACTATCTGGAGCAGGCACGAATTGAACGCGTAAACTTTTAGGTAAAGATTTAATCATTCCAAGAATTAAGTCATCTAATAGTCCTGGAACGTTCCATGTAAATTCTTCAGGTGTTAGTCTACTTAACACGTGAACAGGAATATGAATAGTAACTCCATCAAAAGGACTATTCGGATCGTAAATATAACTTAAACGTAATCGTATAGGTTTCCCGTCTGTGCAAATAGTATTCCAATGGTCTGGATAATCTGCTAAATCAGTGCTTTGCGCGCTTTGTAACCTCTCAACTTCTTCAGGATTAAAATCTAGCTTATGCGGATTTTTTGCATGAGCATTTTTCCACCATTTTGCTAAATCTGCAATATTAGTTACATCTTGAGGCAAGTTATTGTCATAAAAAGCAAATAAATCCTCATCATTTACTGTTTCGCTTATTTGCCTAGTGCGATTAGATTGATTTTCTGCGTCTTCAAGCATAGAGCGATTTGCAGAAATAAAAGTATCGTATTGGAAACGCTGTTGCACATCGCCTTCAACTAGAGCGCAACGAATTAAAAGCATCCTAGATTCATAAGGGTTGATTTTAGACCATTGAACAGTGCGATTTTGTACAATAGGTAATCCGTATAAAAGCACTTTTGATTTTGCTATTGCAGCACCTTTAGACGCGCTCCAGTGAGCATCTGAATACGTGACTCGAGTAAGATTTTTTGCAAGAGATTCAGCCCATGCAGGATCAATTTGCGCACAATATCTAGCCCAAAGTCTTGACGTTTCTACAAGTTCTGTGCAAATAATCCACGAAGGTGAAAGCTTACAAACACAAGAAGATGGGAAGATTGCAAATCGTGTACCTCTAGCTCCTTGATAGTCGTTCTTAGCCATTTTTTGTGCACGTTTAATAGCGCGAATTTTTGCAGCTCCATGTAAATTAGCAAAGTCGGAAGCTTTAGGTTCTCGAATAACTTGCATTCCTATCATTGAAAGCAAGCCTGAAAGCATTGAAGTGTGTATTCCCTGATAATCCCATGAACAGCACAAACTATGAGCAGATTGTTGATTGTTAGGAAGTTGTCTGATCTCAAGTGATGGCCTTTTTAATGGCAGCGCTTCTCCAACTTTATAATTCAATTCTTTACATAAGTCTTGCAATTGATTAACTAAATCTTTCCACTGTTTTAGGCGTAAAAAGTGGAAAAATTCCGATTTGCATAGTTTACGAAGAGCGTTGTTGCTCATATTCCCGTCTGCTTGGAAAATATGATCCCAAATATTTAGAGCAGTTAAAAAGTCGCTGCTTTCATCAGCATAACGATTATGAATCCTATCTGCTTCTTCATGTTGCTCAACAGGTCTTTCTCTAGGATCTTGCAAGCTTAAGAATGCTACTATTACAAGAATTGCTGCAAGAGTATTTGGAGTATTCATTCGCGCAGCTTCAATAATCATTCGTCCAAGACGAATATCAATAGGAAGTTTTGAAAGCTCCCGTCCGGTATGAGTAAGTGTAATTAACCCTGATTTTCTGCTAATAGCTCCAAGTTCGCTAAGCTCATTAAGTCCATCGCTTACAGCTTTTATATCTGGAGGATCAATAAATCCAAAATTAGTAATATCTTCTCCAGTTTTAGCAACTCCTACAGAAAGCATGTGCAAAACTACAGCTCCAAGAGAAGTGCGCAAAATTTCAGGATCTGTAAAACGTGGGCGCGATTCATAATCTTCGCGCGAGTATAATCGAATCGCAATACCATCTGCAATACGACCGCAGCGTCCAGAACGCTGATCTGCGCTCGCTTGAGAAATAGGTTCTATAGGAAGTCTTTGCACTTTTGCAGATTTAGAATATCTAGAAATCCTAGCTAAACCTGTGTCTACAACATATCTAATTCCTGGAACAGTAAGAGAAGTTTCTGCAACGTTTGTTGCTATTATAATGCGCTGATGCGTGTGTGATTCAAAAACTCTATGCTGATCTTTTGAAGAAAGACGTGCGAAAAGTGGGACTATTTCAATCGCATCTGTGCGATGCATGTCATTTGCGCGCTCGCCAAAATATGAGCGTAAACTTGATTCAAATTCGCGAATATCTCGCTCTCCTGAAGCGAATACCATAATGTCGCGTGCGCCAAAATCATGACTAGAATGAATAACAAGCTGTGCACATGCTCTAGTTACAGCAGAAGCAATATCTTCATCGGAAGAATATTCATCGGAAGATTCTTCGCTATTTTTTTCGTTAGACTTGCTTTCTTCAATAGTTTCTTCGCTCATTGAAATATCTGCAAATCCTGGAACATGTTGCATAAGTGAAGGAGCGGAACCAAGCGGTTCGTATAGTACTCGTACGGGATACGTCCGTCCTGAAACTTCAATAATAGGCACTTTAATGTGTAAAGCTTGTTCGAAATGATCACAGAATTTTTTTGAATCAATAGTTGCAGATGTAATAATAAGTTTCAAATCTTTGCGCTTTGGCAATAAAGTTGTTAAGTATCCGAGCAAAAAGTCGATGTTAAGACTTCTCTCGTGTGCTTCGTCAATAATAATCGTATCGTAACGATTTAAAAGTGGATCGCGTTGGATTTGTGCAAGTAAAATACCATCTGTAACTATTCTAAGTTTTGTTTTTGTGGAGCTTTCATCCGTAAATCGTACTTGATATCCGATTTCTTCTCCTAGTTTTACTCCCATTTCGCTAGCAATTCGTTCTGCTACTGTGCGAGCAGCTAATCTGCGAGGTTGAGTGTGTACGATTTGCTTACCTCTTCCGCCTCTTCCGAGTTCTAGCGCCATTTTTGGGATTTGAGTAGTCTTACCAGAGCCTGTTTGACCAGAAATAATCACAACTTGAGAAGACTTAATTGCTTCTATTATTTCATCGTGCGCTGCACAAATAGGTAGTTCAGGTGGATACTCAAATTTCATAATAAATAGTTTCTTTACGTGTTTTTACTATATTTAATTTTAATTGTTTTAATGTTTAACTGTTTTTATTGTTTTTTTTTTATTGTTTCTAATTGTTTCTAACTATTTCTATTACTCTGTAACCTTTTGAGCTTGCGAATTTCATAACGTTAAAATTATCTCCAAGATTTTTAGCTAGCCATGGTATAAGAGAATCTGCTCCAAGATTTTTTTGAACAACTAGATAAGCTTTTCCTTTTACATTTAGACGAGGAATCCAAGTAAGAAGTATTTCATGTAGTACTTCTTTTCCAACGCGAATAGGCGGATTAGACCATATTAGGTCTATATGCTCCAATTTTTCATTTTCAAGCGCATTTTGTGCAATCTCAGTGTGAATATTTTTAAGCCCAGCGTTTTTTGCGTTTACTTCACTAAGTTCAATAGCGCGCTCGTTTACGTCAATTGCAAAAATTTCAGCGTTTTCAGATTCTAATCCGAGTGAAAGAGCAATAGGACCCCATCCGCATCCAATATCAAGGAATACGCCATTTTCTGGAGGTTTAGGCGCGTGCTTGAGCAATACCGATGTGCCTAAATCTAATCTAGATGAGCTAAAAACGCCATTAGAAACTTGCACGTTTACGTCATGACCGCGCAAATTCACATGCAACGTATGGCGTTCGTCTTTTGATGATGGAGATGCATAAAAATATTGCTCTCCACTTTTGCTATTAACTGTTTTAGTGTTGTTTTGATTATTGTTCTGATTTTGGTTTTTATTTTGGTTCTTAATCATTGTTGTTAGTTGCAATCCGTTTTACACTTTTTTTCTGTTTTATTTCCGTTTTATTCTGTTTTTCTTGTTGTTTATTTTGCTTTATTATATTCAAGTTTTATTATGTCTTCTCAAATCACAATAATAAAACAAACGTTGTAAAATGCTAGTTACGTCAAACTAGAGTAGGGGACAAATGGTAGATTTTAATGCTAATAGCGAGAGTAATTCTAGTTTTAGTAATTCAAATGCGTTTCTTTCAGAGCATTCAGAAGTCCTACTTGATTCGTCTTCTTCTAAAGAGAAACATGATGAAGCTTGGCAGAATCGTGAATCACATAATGCGTTAAAACGAGTTGCAGGACTCGGTGAGTTGCAAGATGTTACTGAAGTTGAATATAGAAAACTTCGTCTTGAGCGTGTTGTGCTAGTAGGCGTTTGGTCAAGTGCAAATAGCACTCTTTCTCAAGCGGAAGAGTCATTAAGAGAACTTGCAGCTTTAGCTCAAACAGCTGGTGCAGTTGTTTGTGATGGTTTATTGCAGCAAAGATATAAGCCTGATGCTGCTACTTATGTTGGTTCTGGAAAAGCTAGAGAGCTTGCGCAAGTAGTTTCGCTAAATGATGCGGATACAATCATAGTTGATGATGATTTGCCACCAAGTCAGCGCAGAGCTTTAGAAGATGCTACTAAAGTTAAAGTTGTTGACAGAACTGCTGTGATTTTAGATATTTTTGCTCAGCATGCTACGAGTCGTGAAGGTAAAGCTCAAGTTGAACTAGCACAATTGCAATATATGCTTCCTAGACTTAGAGGTTGGGGCGCTGCTCTTTCTAGGCAGGCTGGAGGTAGAGCTGCAGGAGATGCTGGAATCGGTTCAAGAGGTCCTGGTGAAACAAAAATTGAAATGGATCGGCGTGCTATTAGGAATCGTATTTCTAAATTGCGAAAAGATATTGAACATATGGCTCCAGCTCGAGATGTTAAACGTGGATCTCGTAGACGTCAAAATATACCGACTGTTGCTGTTGTTGGATACACTAACGCTGGAAAATCTTCCATTATTAACAAAATTACTGGTTCAGAAGAACTAGTTGAAAACGCTTTATTTGCTACGTTGGATACTGCTGTTCGCCGCAATCGTAGTAAAGACGGTCGTAGTTATACTCTCGTAGATACTGTAGGATTTGTTCGTAGACTTCCTACTCAGCTAGTAGAAGCATTCAAATCTACGCTAGAAGAGGTGAGTCAAGCTGATGTGATTTTACACGTTGTTGATGGTTCTCATCCTGACCCAGTATCTCAAATTGAAGCAGTGAACGAAGTTTTAAGTTCAATTGATGGAGTAGAAGATATTACGCAATTGCTTGTATTTAATAAGTCTGATTGTATGAGTGAAGCTAAGAGAGAGCGTTTAGAAAAATTATATCCGGATTCTCTTATTGTTTCTGCTGTTTCTGGAGATAATATTCTTCGACTTCGTCAAAGAATTGAGTATCTATTGCCTTCGCCAAAAGTGCAAGTTAATGTTAAGTTGCCTTACACAGAGTGTGCTTTGCTTTCTCAAGTTCGTGAAAATGGTGTAGTAGAAAAAGTTGATTATGAAGATGACGGAGTTTCTCTAGTTGCGTATGTTAATGATTCTTTAGCTGCAAAACTTATGAAAGTATCTTTGTGAAAGTTTTAATAGTTTAGTTTATTAAATTAAGAGCTTGATTTGTTTTTACAAATTCCGGTGGTGCGATTAGAGTAAAAGTGTTCATACCCACAGGCTCTTATAAAAGAGCTACACTTCATAAAAATATTGTGTTTCATGCATTATTAGCATGTTTCAAATACATTATGAAAGTTGTAATAGGTTGTTGAAAAGAGGTTGTTTCGCATGGTAAATTCGCAGGTTAAGCCAACAAAGCTGGCGATTATTGGTGCTGGTGCAGTCGGTTCTACGCTCGCCTTCGCTGCCGCTCAGCGTGGTGTTGCCCGTGAAATTGTGCTTGAAGATATTGCTAAAGAACGTGTAGAGGCTGAAGTGTTAGATATGCAACACGGTTCTAGCTTCTATCCTGCAGTATCTATTGCCGGTTCGGACGATGTTGAAATTTGCCGTGATGCAGACATGGTGGTTATTACCGCTGGTGCTCGTCAGAAGCCTGGTCAGACTCGCTTGGATCTTGCAGGTGCAACCATTAACATTATGAAGTCTATAATTCCTAATGTTGTAAAAGTTGCTCCTAATGCTATCTACATGTTAATCACTAATCCTGTTGACGTTGTGACTCATGTTTGCATGAAGCTTTCTGGACTTCCTGCAAATCAAATGTTCGGTTCTGGTACAAATCTTGATTCTGCTCGTCTTCGCTTCCTTATTGCTCAGCATACAGGTGTTAATGTTAAGAATGTTCACGCTTATATTGCCGGCGAGCATGGCGATTCAGAAGTTCCACTTTGGGCTTCTGCAACTATCGGTGGTGTTCCAATGTGTGATTGGAATGCTCTTCCTGGTCATGAGCCATTGGATGCTCAAAAGCGTGAAGAGATTCATCAAGAAGTCGTTAATGCTGCTTACAAGATTATCAATGGTAAGGGCGCAACGAACTATGCTATTGCTATGTCTGGCGTAGATATTGTTGAAGCTGTACTTAGAGATACTAATCGTATTTTGCCAGTTTCTTCGTTACTTGACGATTTCCATGGAATTTCAGACGTTTGCATGTCTGTTCCAACTTTGTTGAATCGTAATGGCGTGAATTCTCGTCTTAATACTCCAGTTTCTGATCGCGAGTTAGCAGCTTTGAAGCGTTCCGCTGAAACTTTGCGAGAAACTGCTGCAAAGTTTGGTTTCTAAACTTTGTAGTCTAGCGTCATTAGAAGCTTCATTAGAAGAATAATTTCATATTGAAGCAATTAAACCGCTTCTTCACAATACGTGGGGGAGCGGTTTTATTTGTAAACAGCATACAGCGATCGTAAACAAAATACCGTATGCAGAGATTGTAAACAACATACTGTGTTTGTAAACAACATACCGCGTCGTTATTTCTTGTGTCTTAGATATATGATTGTCATATGGCTGATTTTTCTCATATTCTTGCTACACGTCCAGATTTTGACGATAGTGATCGCGAATGGCTTCATCATTTAGTTGCAGATTGGCAAGTTATAGCTGACTTAAGTTTTGCAGATCTTCTATTAGTCATTCAAAACGGAGATGGTGATTATGTTGTTGCTGAACAGTGCCGTCCTTCTACAGCAATCACTCTTAGAACTGAAGATTTACTTGGTGAAAAGTTAGACATATCTATGCACGATGAGCTTTCTGAGGCTATGAAGTCAGAAACAAGTTTCCATTCTTCTGTTCTTCGCTCTGTTGGAAGAGCAACTGTATGTAATGTTTATGCTCCTATTCGTCATAATGGTAAAACTTTAGGTCTTGTTTTGCGAGAAACTAACTTAGCAACTCGCGAATCTAACGGCAGATATGAAACAGAAAGTATTAACGCTGGCAAAACGCTTTTCGACATGATTCCACGTAGTCAATTTCCATATCATGATTCTGTGTTGAATCAGCGTCATAATGCTAGAGTTGCTGACGGATTTATTGTCTTAGAAGCAAATGGAATTGTTCGATATGCTTCTCCTAATGCTATTAGTTGCTTCCGCCGTCTTGGTGGCTTAAATACTATGACTGGCGAATATTTAAGCGAATTTGGTACTAGGCTTTTACATGTAAACGATGCTGTTCCAGAAAGCTTACCGCTTGTTTTAAGCGGTAAAGCAGATATTGATTGTGAGCTTGAAGCAAATCATTCTATTGTGTCTATGCGCTCTTTGCCTCTTTATGGTCCTAGTGAAAGAACTGGTGCTGTAATATTATGCCGCGATGTTACAGAGGTTCTTCGCCGCGAACAAGAATTGCAAACAAAGAATGCTACTATTTCAGAAATTCATCATCGTGTGAAAAATAATCTTCAAGCTGTTTCAGCGCTTTTGCGTTTGCAAGCGCGTAAAACTAAGTCTTCTGAAGTTCGTAAAGAGTTGGAAGAAGCACAAAGAAGAGTTCAAACTATTGCTCTTGTGCATGAAGGTTTGAGTCAAACTGCAGACGAAGTTGTTGATTTTGATAAAGTTATTTCTAGTTTGCTTAAAATGTCTATAGAATTAGCTTCCCAAAATCAAAAGATTAGCATTGACTTCGTTGGTAAATTCGGAATGTTAGCAGCTCAAGATGCAACGCCTTTATCTTTGGTTCTTACTGAATTAGTTACTAACGCTGTTGAACATGGTTTTGAAGATAAAGAATCAGGTCATATTAAGATTTCAGTTGGTCGCGGAGGAGATAACCTGAATATTATGGTTGAAGACGATGGAGATGGAATCGATAGCGAGTCTTCTCACGGCATGGCGCGTTCTTCAGGATCTGGATTAGGCACTCAGCTTATAAATACTTTTGTTACAAATGATTTTGGAGGAACGGTTCGCTGGGAGCAACGTCATGAAGGTGGCACTCGAGTAGTGCTAGATATTAAACTTCGCGTTCCAGGGGTTATGTAACCTTTAAGCTTTATAAGTCTGATTCGTGATGTCTGCGCGCTCGCATTGCGCGTCTTTTGAGCGATCTGCGTTCTTCTTCGCTCAATCCGCCCCAAATTCCATAATCTTGGTTTGTTTCTAACGCGCATCTTAAGCATGAGTCAGATACTTTGCATGAGCGGCATACGGACTTTGCTTCCTCAATTTGCTGGTATGAAAGCCCTGTGTTACCAACTGGGAAAAACAGCTCTGGGTCTTTATCTCTGCAGGCTGCTTTTGTACGCCAATTAAACAAATTGCTCATGTGTGAGTAAACCTCGCTATCTAAAAGAGTAAAAAATCCCCCGTATGTAAGGAAATCATGAATAATCATTTTTTTCAAGAGTTTTGCAAACTTTAGTTAAATATGAATTTATTTGTGAGGTGTTTTATTTCGTGATTGTAAGCTTAAGTTGTAGAAAATTAAATTCACGCGAATAGCTATTTAAGTATTTTCACAATAAGCTAATTGAATTAAATAAGCGTTTCCAGAATAGATTAGAATAGCGCGCCCTGAAGTATTATAGTCGTCAGCGCATAAAGATTGTTGTATTTTTGTAGGTATTCCAAGCATTGTATCTGTTCCTGAATCTCCAGTTGGAAATATTATGCGAACTGGAGCTTGATCAGGTAATCGCAATCCTCTAACTGTTTTAACGCTAAAAATAACTGTGTTTGAAGAAGTTAATTCTTTTTGGAATTTTAATGCATTTGGATTATTGCTTAATGGTTCTATGAGGCAATCAGCATTATCAACAATAATAGTAGAAGCTGTATTTTTCTCATAATATCCATCTTGCATAGGTTTATTTAATAATTTAGCAATAAGTTTAAGCACATTAGTTTTTCCGCGACCGTGTGATCCGATAATCGCTATGTTTCCAATGTTTAACGGTAAAAGAGCTGAGTATAATTTTATGCCATCATCCAATAATCCTATTCTTATAGAATTTCCATTTAATGTAGAAATTTCGTTTTGTACACTGTATTTTTCTAATTGTTTTTCAGTAACGAATGATTGTAAAGGTGCGCTAAATAATTGTTTTGCTTGAGCGAAATTATAAAATTTTCCTGCGAGTAAGATTCCTTTTATAAAAGTTTCAATATTTGCTATTGGAGCGCATCTCATTGCTATTATCCCTTCTCCAATATTGCAATATGCTCCACCAGGATATTGTGGATTTATGTATGCTGCACACGAAGATCCTAATAATTCGTGAGATTGTAAGGCATCTCTTACTCGTAAGCATAAGTTAATAGACATATTTGCTTTCATATCTGCATTAACTTGTCCTAAAGGATTTTGCGTGCAAGCAATAATATGCATTCCTAAAGATCTTCCAACTGAAGCAATTCGTATGAGCCTGTTCATATAGTGCGGAAGTTGATCTTTTAATGCGTGAAATTCGTCTATAACAATAACTATAGAAGGTTCATAAGGTTTTACTTGAGTAATATTGTTGCATCCTTGTTGAGCTACTAGTCTTTCTCGTCTATCTAACTCTTGTTCTAATCCTTGCAATGCTCTAGTTGCATGTTTAAGATTCAAATCTCCAACATTTCCAATGCTATGTGGAAGATTCGCTAAGGAATCGAAAGTTGCTCCTCCTTTAAAATCCATAAACACGAATCTCAATACGCTTGGCGGATATTTGAAAGCGAGAGATAAACACCATGTTGTTAGTAAAATTGATTTTCCAGATCCTGTTGTGCCTGCAACTAAAGCGTGCGGTCCATTTTTAACTAAATCAATATTCATGTATCCGCAATTTTTGACTCCGATTGTAGCTATAAGTTGCCTTTGCATAGATTTAGCTTGTGTTTGCGCTTGTGGTGTGTTGTATCTGCTCTGATATTTAGTGTTTGTGGAATTAAGTGAAAGAAGCCATTGTCTTACTATTTCTCTCCAAGGAGGCATGATTAAAGCAATATTTTTGTTATGAAAATTACTTGTAGCATTGCTTTTATTATTTAATAATATTTTTTCTAAAATTATTGGATTTATATTGTCAGGATTATTTTCGAGTTTGTCGTTGTTAGCACTGCTGCTGTTAGCGCTGTTGTATTGTACAGATTCATTGGATTTTGTGACTAATTCAGAGCTTTTTGAGCTTGCAAAACTATTAGCATAATTAGTATTATTTGCTTTCAAATTGCTTATTTTGCAATAGCTTACACAGGATTTACTGCCGTTAGAATCACTTTCTTCGCGTTCGCTTTTATTTTTGAGTGAATCAATAAATGTAATATTTTTATCAATTGATGCATGTTGTTGTATTAGCTGCGGAATAATGTTAGCGAGATACATCATTGTGCTTGGTATTATCATAGCAATCATCATCCATTGGTGTTGTATGAAAGATATAACAACTATAGTTATATTTGCAATAATTGGCATAATGCTCGCTATTATTTGCATTTTTATAAGTGCTCGTTGTGTGCTAGTTTTCATAAAACTATGATTGCGTTGAGCTCTCTTAAAAGCAAGAAAAATATGTTTATGTGGTCAGAAGTTAGCATAACCTATATTTTGTTCATTGAACTACATTTTTGTCTATAACACATAGTTCTATTCAGTAACTATACATTTGTTTAGTGGCTACACATGTGTTAGTAATTATTTACTAACACACAATTTTCTTCTTAGCGCGTTTGAGCACAACAAGTTGACTATTTAATGTGTCATTTCTGCAAGCGTACCAACGCTTCCTGGAGCATGAGTTCCTGCAGATAGTTGATTAAATAATTCAATATTCTTCGAATCGTCTAACAATACAGACGATCCGATTCCTCGAATAATATAATTTGGATTCGTCCAGTAAACGGTTCCAGATATTCCGTCAGCTCCTGTTGCATCTTTAAACGCGAGCGCCATATCTATTAAAGACATTGGAGTTGAATTTTCGTCAAATATTATAGAATTAAGTCCTGCTTGAGAAAGTTTTTTAACTTTATCAAAGTTAGTTAGAGTGTCTTTTGATGAAGCTTTCTTTATTATTGCAGAAATTACCATTCGTTGTCTTTTTGCGCGTCCAAAATCAGACTCTGGATCGCCATGTCGCATTCTCGCAAAAGCTAATGCTGTAGCTCCATTTGAATGATGGCATCCAGCTTTCCAATCGAGTCCGCTAAATCTATCTTTAACAGTGCGATTGTAACAAAGCTCAACGCCGTCCATTGAATCAACTACTCTAGTTAATCCTTCAAATCTAATTTCTGCAACATGATCAATATGATGACCTGTAATACTTTCTACTACTTTTGTTAGTGCAGGTTTGCCAAATATTTGTGCAACAGAGTTTATTTTCATTCTTCTATTATTTATAGAAACTAACGAATCTCTTGGTATTGATATGAGTGAGCTGTGTCCGTTCACAGGCTTTGTTAAAACTAGAATAGTGTCCATTCTAAATCCAGTAATCTCTTTAGCTTCTGCTCCTTCGCGCTGGTCAGAACCTAATATAAGCCATGTTTTTTCTTGAGTGTCTGGAGTATTCGTAGTCCATGCAGTTTTTTTCATGTTGGATTCAACGAAATGGTATGCGTTAAAGCCTAATATAGCTGCAACAATAAGCAGTATTGAGAGTAATAAAGATATTGTTATAAGCACATAATGTTTTTTACGTTTTTTGTGATTGCTATTATTGCTGTTATTGTTAGTACTATTTTCGTAAATATATGAATCTGAATTATTTCTTGAAATATTTGCACTATTTGCATTATTTGTGCTTGAATTTTGCGTGCTAGCATAAGCGCTATTACTCGAAGCGTTTTCGTAATTTGATGTACTTATCACATTACTAGACGAAGATGTTTTACGTTTAGCAGAGTTTGGAGCAAAGCTAGGCGGAATATTAGCATTTAGTTCATTTGAATTTTGGTATGCGCTTGCTTTTATGCTGTTTGCATTATGTCTTTTAGAAGATCTTTGCTTAACATTTTGTGGAGAAAATTGCGGCAGCACAGTGTTATCATAGCCGTTATCATAGCCTGATTTAGAAGTATGTCTTTTAGAGCTAGGCTTATACGATGGTGGAAAACTCGGATTCTGCTCACTTTTATAAGCGTCATCTGAACTTTTGTCACTCATTATATGCCCCTTTAATTCTTATAAAAAAGCTATGCTAACTTCTAGAATTATATGCATCTACTTTTACTAGAACGTTACTCTATAAATGTCAAACTTATGATTTTGGCACAGCGCATATAGTATTGTTCAAATATTTATCTGCAATACCCATATAGTATCCAGTGGAAGGATCTCGTATAGTTCCATCTTTTGGATTTACAATTCCGCCTGTATTAGGATCTACTAGTCTTCCTAATCTATCTTTTGCTAAGCCTGTATTAGGATCTATTTTTCCATATTGAGATTCTTGCGAAGAGTTGCTTTCATCTTTTGCATTTTCGCTAGAAGATGACTTTTCGTTAGAAGAATTGTTGCTATTAACGTTTTTACGTTTTTGTGACTTTCCTTTGCGCTTAGGCGATGCAGAAGAATTTGCATTTTCTATAATAGGCTTATTTTCGCGCATTGCTTGCCATATGTTTTCTGCAGAGTAATCCCATACAACGCGATTAGGATTTGTAGGATCAGTTGTAATCGGTATTGTTCTAGCGTATATCTTTGAAGTATCCAAGTGTCTTAAGCTTACTGCTATTCCAACTAAGGTAGCAGGATTTGCAAGTCCTGAACTGATATTCAAAGAATTTAAAGCAGATTTAGCGAGTTGATATAGTTGCCCTGATTGAGTAAATAAATTCTTAGATAAAGCTTGATGTACTAATTGTTTTACTAAGTATTGCTGACGCGTTGTGCGCATAATATCAGAGCCATCGCTTGCAGTATCGTGTCGCATTCTAGCGTATTGAGTTGCTGTAACGCCATCGAGATGTCTCAATCCGCGCTTTAAAGTGATTCCAGTGTAACGGTCATGCGTATTAGCAGGAATACATAGTGTAACGCCACCAATTGCGTTAATCATTTCGCTCAAACCGTTGAAATCAGCCACAATAAAGTTATCAATGTTAAGTCCAGTAAGAGTATTGACGGCTTTTAGAGAGCAGCTTGCAGCTGATGCTAAATCTCTTCCGCGAGAATATCCAGCAGCGAATATGGAATTAAACATTACGTTTCTTCGAGCTGGAACGTATCCTCTGGAAGTGTTGCATCCAGGCGCGTTTACTATAGAATCTCTTGGAATAGAAACTAAATTAACATAAGAACGATCTGCGCTAATTTGTACAACCATTGCAGTATCTGATTGGTGGTTTTCTTCGCCATCATGTGCAAAATTATTATTTTTGCCTTCGCGAGTGTCTTGTCCAAGAAGAAGGAAGTTTATAGGTTTTCCAGCATTAGGATCAACAGGTTCTTCAGCTTTTTTGCTTCCAGGATTATGAATTACTTTTATAGATCTATTGCTTATAGTCGTGCTAAAGTCTGACCATACTGCGGTTGCAATTGTTGAGAAGAAGGTCAATATTGCAACAATGCTCATGCATATTATTTTTCGTAAGCGATTGTTGACATTAAAATCAAGACTATGTCTTGGAGAACGGAATCTTGAAATGCTCTCGTTCCTCTCATAGTTTTGAGGGTGGCGTGAAGTCACCATGTATACCTTCTTTCAAAAAACCATATCTTAAGAAAACATGGTCTAAAGTATATTTTGCGTATCGTTATACATAGTATTTAATGCTCAATAACAATTAGATACAATGTACATAACTATAATGCAATCTATTGAGATTATTTACTAAATTATAGTGTTTATGTTGATTTTTATGTAACATTTTGTGATTTTATTTAGATTATTTTAGATTTACGATTATTTATTAAGTGTTTATTAAGTGTTTTATTGAGTGTTCTATTGATATTTAATAAGATTTTATGAGCGTTTTATGAGCGTTTTATGAGCGTTTTATTTGTAGTTACCTACCCCTTGCGTACACTGTAACTATGGATTCAATAATTGCTGATGTAGATAAGTTTCAACATGAAGTTCTTCATGCCTTTGCAAATCTTAAGAATGCTAGGCCAAGAGATGTAGACTCATCTATTATGGCAATGATGTGTATTGAAAGAGATACACGATTTTACAAGGAAACGCTTAAAGCTGTTGCCGATCAAAGTATACTTCCTGGCACAATTGTGATTGTTGATTGTGCTCGCCGTGTTAAAGATATTAAACGTTCGTATATAAACGTTAATTGCGTTACTAGTGCGCTAGACGATGTTATTGAGAAAAATTTTGCATCTTCTAGAAATTCTAATAATTTAATCGATTCTGCTGATTCCAATGATTCTTATATATATAAGCGTTTAAGCGAAGATAATTATAAAAAAATCAATGTAATCATACTTCCTGTAGTTTCAGCACATTCTTTTGGTAATGCTATTGATAAAGCTTTACATCAACTTATGCCGTGTAATGGAATAAAAGCAATGTGGCTTTTACATGACGATTCTCGCCCAGCTGATTCTAGTTGTTTAGAATCTTTGAGAGAAACATGGCGTAACACTCCAACGGCATCTGTTTTAGGAGCAAAACAAGTCGATTGGGAAGGAAAAATCTTACACAATGTTGGAATGTATTCTTGGCATCATCGTTTGCATTCTTTAACTGTTGAAGGAGAGTTAGATCAAGAACAATACGATAATCGCAAAGATGTGTTCAGTGTTTCTTTTGCAGGCGCTCTTATTCCTTTAGGAACATGGCAATCCATGCATGGAGTTCAACCTTGGATGACAACTTTTGGAGAATCTCGCGATTTTTGTCGTAGAGTATGTTTGAATGGTGGCAGAGTTGTTGTAGTTCCTTCTGCTCGTATTGCTCATAGGCGAGCGCGATTTGAGGGTATACGTACTCGTTCCGGTGATGCTCTAGCGGAAGAAAAATCGGGTATGGTTCACAGCATAGCTTTATCTCTTAAAGCTTTGCAAAGATATTTTTATACGGATATTCGTCTTGTTTTATGGCCTATTATTTGGCTTATAAGTATTCCAGTTTCGCTTGTTATGGCGTTGCAATCTCTATTTGTTAAACAACCTTATACTGCTTTAGTGCACTTATGGCTTCCGTGGTCTGCAATACTACAATTACCTAAAGCTATTTTTGCTAGACTTCGTGTTGTAAGAGCTACTAGAGTATCTATAAAAAATTTGAACACTCTTGTTGCAAACCGTAAACAGATTGCTAAGTGGAAAGATCGTTGTGCTGCTTATAAATCTCAAAAGCATGGGATTTTGCTAGGACCGCTTGCTAGGAAGCATCTTCATAGAAGAATATTATTGCGTTGGAGCGCTGCGTTAGTAGCTGCAATGGTTGCCTTGTGCGCAACATTCGTGTTCTATGGTAGTTCATGGCGAGAGATTCTTGAAGGCTCAACGATTTACGCTCAACAGTGGGTTCCTACTGGATCAAGCATTGGTCAATTATGGAATGCTGCAATAGGGTCTTGGATTCCAGATAATGGTTTTGGCCCTGCTTTGCCGCCTGCTCCATTATTGTTAATGTGGTCGATTGCATCTGCTATTTTTGGCGGAAATCCTGCTTTAGCAGTCACTTTCTTGTTCTTCTTGTCAGCTCCTTTAATGCTTTTAAGCTTCTGGGCTTTTGCTGGAGTATTTACAAGATCTGATTCTATACGTGTATGTTCTGGAATTTGCTGGTCAGTGCTTGCAATGGCATTCGGATTATTTGCTCGTGGTGATATTCCTATGCTTGTTGTAATGGTGTTTTTGCCTGCAGCATTAGCGTTCTCTTTCAGAGCAGTTGGAATGTATGTTACAGAAGATCCTGTTAAGCCTGTTCCTTCTACGCAATCTGCAGCGTGTGCTGCTTTATGTTTTATGCCTGCTGTTGCAGCTGAGCCACAATTATTACTTGCTTTATTAGTTATTTTCGTGATTGCTATCGTAATGGTTCGTTCACATAGAGCAATGCTTGTTCTTATGCCGATACCTTCGATTCTAGTGTGTTTGCCAACTTTAGGTAGCGTAGTTAGGTATTTCAATGCTGGAATGTGGCGTCAAATATTTGGTTCTATGGCTTTAGCGCATAGCAATATACAAGGTTCGCCTCGTTGTGATGGGTATATTGAAATATTATTGCGAACTTTTAATATGAATGTTGGTTATGTTTCTTCTAATAATCAATTACTTTCACTTCGCGGTATTTTGATGATTGTATTTGCAATAATTGCAGTTGTTATGGCTATTATTTCGCTTGCTTTACCATTTTCTTTGCGTCAATCTCGCGTTATGTGGGGAGTTATTATATCTGGAATGGCTCTTTCGCTTATTTCTGTAAGAGTTGTTGTTAGTTCTGATGCATTAGGTCCTGTTGCAGGAAGTGCTCTTCCTGGAGTAGTTCTTTCTGCTAGTGGTGTGCTTGCATGCATATGCATGGTTGCAGGTCATGCTGTAAGTCGTTTTGAGCCGTTGAAAGTAAAATATAGAAATGAAGTTTATAAAACTAGGGTAGATAAGCGTGCTGCTATGCGTAAATCTGCTGCTTTAGTTTTGAGTAGAGTTGCTTATTGTGCTAGAGGGATTTTATCTTGTGGAATTTTCGCTATGGCTATACTTCTAGCAATTTTCGCTATTCTAAGTGGTCCTTTGAGTTCAGTTTCCGCCAGTGGTGATGGATTGCCAATGGTAGTGACTGATTATTTAAATAAAGATAGTAGTCGTAGAGTTTTAGCTGTTCGAGCTATTAGCGATAAAGATATTGAGATTGCTATTATGCGTACATCTAGAGGAGATGCTATTGATGAATCTCCAGCTTTACGTGTGCGTAATGTGCTTTATGGAATGTCTAGGAATGATGTTGCACTTTCTTCTGCTGTTGCAAAGCTTATTTCTCACGCTGATCCTGGAGCTATTGAAACTCTAGAACAATTTGGATTTGGCGGAATTTATATAGTAAATGATTCATATAAAGCGAAAAAGTCACCATATAATTCTTTGATATATGGTGAAACTTTTGCAGATAAAGCTGCAACTGAACGTCTTATTTCTAATGTTAATGCTTCTGAATCTGCACAGCTTGTTGTCACTTCTAAGCAAGGCACATATTGTCGCTTTGATAATCCTGCTACTGTTACTTCTAAATCTTCGTTCTATTATCGAATGAGACCTTTAGCGTGGAGAGTTTCATGGATTTTAGTATGCGCAATAGTTTTGTTGTTATATTGCTTAGTTGCTGTTCCTCGGTTTGGCAAATATAACGTTTTAGAACGTAATGATGATAATAGAGAGGAGAGTATTGATGAGTTGGCGTAATAGTGATAGCAATACTGATTCTGCTGTGGATTCTGCTGTGGATTCTGCTGTGGATTCTGCTGTGGATTCTAATAGTGAAACGCATCAAAATATTGGTCAGCATAGTGCTGACATTGCACAAACAGTAGAGCAAAGAAAACGTCATATGCATAATGTTTTCGTGACTTTATTAGCTTCTTTAAGTGCAATTATTTTTATAGCTATATCTGTTATTTTCGCAACCAAGTCATTTTATACTCAATTCGTTGATGATGCTTTATCTCCTTCATCTTCAATAACTCAGCGCGTCACCGCTACGAATTTAAAAATGGTTTGCCCTTCCAGATTAGCAATATCTGAATCATCTGATTATGGTGATAGTCAGTATCGCGAATCCGATGGAAATATTTCTTCTTATGCAAGATACGGTGTTTTTGGAAACATGCACAATGCTACTGTTCGAAATGCTAGAGATAATGGAGAATTTGCTAGTAAATTACATTCTGTTAATAGCATAAAAGTCGCAAATAATAAAAGTAATTCTAATAGCGATGATTCTAGTGTTAATAGTGATGATTCTGATGATTCTTCTTCTAGCTCTAGTGAAGAGTTAAATGATGATTCTGATGCCGAAAACAGCAACAATAGTGATTCTAGTGTTGATAATAGCGCTCGCGTTGTGTTTTATGCGAATAAAAAAATTGATAAAGATTCTCAAGTTTTAGAAGGAAAATTATCCGCATCAGATTCTGGAACTGGACTTTCTGCTTCGTCTGCTTCTTGGGCAAGTGATGGAGATTTGCGTGGGCTTTCTGCATCATCGTGTGTGATTCCATCTAGGAGCCAAACATTTTTAGTTCCTGAAGTTGATTCTGGTACTTCAATTCGTTTAGTTTCAGTAAACAGCTCTGCTAAGCCTACTATTGTACAAATCAGAATGTGGTCAGTTGAACATGGAAGTAGCGTTTTAGGGTTATCTACTGGAAGTACTTTTACTGTTGATGCTAATAGTGAATCAACGTTTGATATTGCAGCTGCTGCGAGTTTAAGTAAAGGCTTATATTTGCAAGTCTTGAGTGAGCAAGCTCCAGTTGCTTCGTTTATGCAATATAGGAGAATGCAAGGTTTAGTAGTTAAAGGTGTAGATATTATTCAACCATTAGAATCTGATTGCAAATCTTCTATTATCCCTGGAGTTAGTCAGTCAGATAACGCAAAGTTATATATTTGGTCTAGAAAATCAAGTAATGTAAACATATCTTGGATGGACGATGAAGGTTCAAAATCTATTAAAAATGTGCCTTTACAATCTCAAGAATTGAAGGTAATAGATCTTGGAAAAGTTCCAGATAAAGTTAGCGCGTTAAAACTTGATTCAAATAATCCTATTGCTTCCATGGTTGAATTAAATCGTAAATCAGATGGCGGTCAAGAAGATGTAGCGTTTGCTACTCGTGTTAATGGCGAAGGATATAGAGCAATAGTTACTCCTGTTAATCCTGAAGAAACATCACTGTATTTAGCATCTTCTGGCTTAGACAATGCATCTGTGAAATTAAAAGCTTTTGATTATAAAGGTGATTTTCTTAAAGATAAAACTATAAATATTCGCGCTAATAGTTCATTGGAATTGAAAGCAAACGACATTGATGAAAATGCTGTTATGTTTGAAATCAATTCTAAATCGAATGTTGCTTTTGCTGCTCGTCTTCATAAGAAAGAAGTAGACGATGCTCATCTTGCGTCTGTTGCGTGGATTAAATCACAGTCTTTAGAGCCTCAACAAGTTTCTGTAAAAGTTACACGAACTCAAGGAGTTGTTAAGTAATCTTCTTTTACTACATTCCCCAATCTGGATCTATTTCTTCAGGTCTTCTACCGTATAATTCAGCTAAGCGTTGAACTATTTCATCTCGTATGGCATAATTTAGTTCCGCTCTGCTTGTTACGTGATTGCATAATGGAAGTCGATATAACACAATTCGCGCTTGCATTCCGCGGCTTGCTGGAAAACATTGAGATAAAATCCTCCTATTGCTTTCCCAAATAAGTGGTTGAGAAGGTGGAACGTCTTCTACAGCAAATTGAATGTTGCGCGTCAGCTCGCTCCAAGCTGAATTAAGTCTACGTATTTGAGAAGCAACCATAGAGTCAAACATTGCGCTCGCTGTACGATATCGTGGTAGTCTAGTGCCAAACATAGGAGCGCGCATACCGCGTCCATGACGGTTTCTATAACGGCGTTGATCCCATATTAAAGTTGTCATATTTTCCAATGTAAATTATGCTATAGGCAAAGTTTTCAAAATGCGCGACTTTTTTAATAAGCTATAGATTTACTTACAAAATTCTCCTACTTGTTGTTGCTGAGCTCTCGGAGTTTCTCTCATCGCAAGATTTTTACATTGCTCTAAGAGAAACTCCGATAGCTCTTGGCATGTTTAGTCTTTTAATCTTCGGCTAATCACCGAGATTTTTCGATTTTTCTTCTTCATTCGATGAATCACCATCAAAGATGCTGAGGTTCATCTCATTCAGGGCGAAAAATCTTAAATCTCTGCCTAACTAATAGCAAAACGGGTCTGGTAAATAAATTTCCCACACCTCACTAGTACACAATCTATACTTAACTTACTTAGTAAAAATCCTATACGATTTTTACAAGTTTAATTATTGGCGAATCTGATCTCACGCAATACGCGCTTGCATAATTCAACTGTATCTTTAGGATTTTGTACTTCAACTGCAAGAGTGCCAGTAAAAGCAGTAGGGTAGTCGTTTCCGCCTTCGCTCATCCGATCCCCAATAAATACAGTATCTTCCACATCTATGCCACAAATATTGGAAAGAGTAGTCAATGCGTGAGCTTTATCATCGCCTTTGCAATAAACATCTACGCTTGTATCTCCTCCTTGACGAACAGCAAAATCAGGTAAGTTTTCGCGAATAGCATTAGCTAATTTAGCTTTCAAAACACCGTTAGGATCCCAAGCTTTTTTACGAAAAGCTGGAGCATTTTGTCCTAGTGCTGAAAATGTGACTTGACTTCCACGATTTTCGATTTGTTCGCCCCATAAATCTAAATCCCTAGGTTCTTTTAACAATCCTAGATTTTTAGCGCAAACGCGTATAACTTTAATGATTTTATCGATGTCTTCATCTGGAATATTGTGAGCATAAACACAATGCAATTCTCCATTGCCTTCAATGCGATAGTATCTAGTGCCATTCGTTGGCATAATATGTAAATTTTCCAATTTCGTATACGGATTAAGAACGTCTAAAATTTGAGTTTTCACTAAGTTCATGCATCCGCCAGTAATAATCGCTATTGGCTTTTCGCATATTAAATCGCTTAATATAGATGCCATATCGGGGAGCATTGGTTGCCTTGAGCACGCTAAAGTATTATCTAAATCGAAAGCGATAAGCGATGATTGAGCGATGCGCTCAGCAAGAAGATATTCATTGCAATCATGCACTATAGCTTCTAACACAGCATGCCCCCTTTTAGATATAACGCAACTATTTCAGTATTGCATATAATTTTAATCTTGAAAATGATGACACAAAAATTTATATTTTAAAAGCTTGAATTGCGAAAAATATTAAATGAGCTTATATGCGTTTTGCAAACACAGTTTAGATATGATTAGAGTGAAGCTTATAAAATCTAATGGATTTTTGAAGTAGTAATTGCCAATGCAAATCCTGCTATAACTGTTGCTCCTGATTTTTTTAAAGCATTTGTGCAATTGCTCATAGTAGATCCTGTAGTAACTATATCGTCAACTATTATTACTTTTCTATTTTCAACTAAGTTTTTTGTAACTATAAAAGCGTTGGCACTACGCGCCAGCCGTCCTTTAATTCCAGATGTTTGAACAGATTTATTACTAACGTTTTTATTCATGCGTATTGCACAGCATACTCTTGATTTTATTTTGTGACAGTTAAGAGTTGATTCTATTGCTTTTGCTAGTGGTATTATGTGTTTTCTTCCGCGATTGTGTAATGATTTTTTAGAAGATGGCATTGGAATGATAATGATTTCTGAGTCGTTATTTTGAAGTGTTTTATTTGATTTTCTATCAATACAATGCGAAATATTTCCACTTATAGTTGTGTATTTAGTGTTTTCTTTCTGTTTGTGATTTGCAATCACTGTATAAGTTAAAGAAGATATTACTTTAGAAAATGGAGTATCACATTCAATATCGTTGTGATCTTTCCATGAAAGTATGGCTGTGCGAATTGGTCCTTCGTATAAACTGCAAGCGTATAACTTTTTATATTCACTTCCAGGTAAATCTTTTGAGTACACGTGATTCATTAAATTTAAACAATTTTTGCATAAAATTTCATCTGGCTTATTGCATCCTGCACAACCTCGTGGGAAAAGCAAAGTTTCTATAGCTTTCCAGAAAGAATACCAGTTTGCGCAAAACCATTGATGTGTGCGATTGCATAGCGAATACTCGTTGAAACTTGTGCAAATTAGGTGTTTTTTAGAGTGTGAGGGAGTGTGTTTTTCGTGCGCGTTTGCGCTTGCGTGCGCGTTTATACTTGTTGTTGTGCTTGTGTGAGAGTTTGCACTGTAGCGTGTGCAAATGTGAGAGTGCTCATGCGTGAGGGAATGTTCGCGTTCGTGTGTGCGTTCGTGTGTGCGAGTATGAGAGTGTTGTGCACAAGCCCCCAATTCTTGTGCACTTGAATTTAAGATGCGTCCTCCAACCATGTTTTTAGATTATTTGCAATTTAATTTTACATCAAGAAAATTCTTTGATTGTGGTTAGAAGTTTTGATTGTGGTTAGAAGTTTTTCAGCGTTGAATAAGTTTTTACGAAGTTGAATAAGTTTTGACGAAGTAAGAACTCTTTCGAAAGAAGAAAGTTTTTGCGAAGTAAGAAAGTTTTTAGCGTTAAATAAATTCAAAAAGTTTGAGTTCAATTTTTGAAATCAAAAAGTGCGCGGGATGGGACTTGAACCCACATGTCATAAGACACAGGAACCTAAATCCTGCGCGTCTACCATTTCGCCACTCGCGCATAAATCCAATCAAGGAATGTAATAATTGTTTACATGCTCGAGTGGATTTGAGAGCCACTTGACAGAATCGAACTGTCGACCTTCTCATTACGAGGGAGACGCTCTACCGACTGAGCTAAAGTGGCAAGTTGCCCGAGAAGCATTCGCGACTCGCGCACGAATCAAACAGTTTACTGTATTTTTTAAAGTTTGTCTACTTGGCGTGGCGTGTGAATTTTGTGTAACTCTGTCCGCTTTTGTGAGTATCTTGTGAGGTGGAAGATAGTGATGTATGCGGTCGAGTTATGTGCGAAATGCGCGAAGTCGTCTTATTCAACTGTTGAATAAAACCGAACATCACGTCACTTCATCAAATATGAAAGGACCTTAAAATGGCCATCAATCCGCCAGTTGACGCCGTAAAAACCCCTGAATGGGCTGCATTAAAGAAGCATTACGACGAGTTGCAGTCTGAAGGCGTCTGCCTGAAGAAGTGGTTTGCAGAGGATGCAAATCGCGTGGATAAGTTGAGCTTCGAAGCTGGAGATCTTCACTTCGATCTTTCTAAGAATTTAATCAAGCCTGAAACTCTTAAGCTTTTTGCTGATCTTGCAAAAGCTGTAAAGCTTGATGAGCGCACAAAGGCTATGTATACAGGTGTGCATATTAACAATACTGAAGATCGCGCTGTATTACACACTGCTTTGCGCCGTCCTGCTGAGGATTCAGGTAAGTTCATTGTAGACGGTCAAGATACTGTTGCCGATGTACGTGAAGTATTAGGACGTATTTACGATTTTGCTAATGAAGTTCGTTCCGGTGCTTGGAAAGGTGTTACCGGTAAGAACATTAAGACTGTTGTAAACATTGGTATCGGTGGATCTGATTTAGGTCCAGTGATGGTTTACGAAGCTTTGAAGCCATATGCAGATGCTGGTATTAGCGCTCGCTATGTTTCTAACATTGATCCAAACGATATGGCAGAAAAGACTAAGGATTTGGATCCAGAAACTACGCTTTTCATTATTGTTTCTAAGACTTTCACTACTTTGGAAACTTTGACTAACGCTCGCACTGCTCGTACATGGTTGCTTAACAAGCTTCAAGAGTCTGGTGCTATTGATGGAAGTGACGCTCAAAAGGCTGATGCTGTTGCTAAGCACTTCGTAGCTGTTTCCACAAACTTAGAGAAGGTTGAAGAGTTCGGAATTAACCCAACCAACGCTTTCGGTTTCTGGAGCTGGGTTGGCGGTCGTTACTCTGTGGATTCCGCTGTCGGTACTTCTTTGGCTGTTGTTCTAGGACCTGAGCGTTTCGAAGAATTCTTGCATGGCTTCCATGCAATCGACACTTACTTTGCGCAAACTCCATTTGAGAAGAATGTTGTGGTTCTTCTTGGTATGCTCAACGTGTGGTATCGCAACTTCTATAAGGTTGCTTCTCACGCTGTACTTCCATACGATCAGTATTTGCATCGTTTCCCTGCTTATTTGCAGCAGCTCACAATGGAATCTAATGGTAAGTCGGTTCGTTGGGATGGAACTCCTGTAACAAGTGAAACAGGTGAAATCTTCTGGGGTGAGCCAGGAACTAACGGTCAGCACGCTTTCTACCAGTTGATTCACCAGGGTACTCAACTTATTCCAGCTGATTTCATTGCTTTCGTGAATACGCCAAATCCTACTAAAGATGGCGATCAAGACGTACATGAGCTATTCTTGGGCAACTATCTTGCACAGACTAAGGCTCTTGCTTTCGGTAAGACTGCAGATGAAGTTCGCGCTGAAGGAACTCCAGAAGAGATTGTTCCAGCTCGCGTATTTAGCGGCAATCGTCCAACAACTTCTATCTTCGGTGAGGCTTTGACTCCATTCAGCTTAGGTGAACTTATTGCTCTCTACGAGCACATCACTTTCGTTGAAGGCACTGTGTGGGGCTTGGATTCCTATGATCAGTGGGGTGTTGAGCTTGGCAAGCAGCTTGCAAAGCAAATTACTCCTGCAATTTCTAAGGATGATGATGCTTTGGCAGCTCAGGATGCTTCTACTCAGAGCTTGATTCGCTTCTATCGCGCTCATCGCAAGTAAGTGAGTTTACTAGACTGGGGTTGAAATTCGCGTAGATTTTTAGATTTCTTAGCTTGTTTGATTAGTTTGTGGAATCGAATATATTGAGTTTACAAGCTTAAATTCACAAGTTTAACGGTGAAATTCGAAAGTCTATATTGGATTTCAGCCCCAGTTTTGTATATTTTTTATTCTATTTCTATGTTTTTTATTCTATTTTTGTAACAAACGCATCAATGGAGATGCGATTGTTATGTTTAATTCTCTAGGTTTAATTTTCTCGTTTAGTTCTCTACGTTTAATTCGCTATGTTTTTTCAAATTTTCTGCGTCTGGTTTTCTATGTTTATTGCTGCATGAATAAATTTCGCTATGCAGATTTATGTTTGTGAGTGTATAATACAAGAAGAGTGTGTAAAGATTGTGTTCGCCGGTGAACTTTCTTGACAGATGCGTTTTGTGCCATGTTTATACGCCGGTAGCGGATTTGTTTACATTTGAGAGGTAGTTTGATGAAGAGGAGTAAGAAGCATCGTATTCTTTCGGCAATCGGCGCCGTTTCGTGTGTAATTTCTATTATTTTAAGCGTAACTGTGTTGCAGGGGCTTGCTTATGCAAACGTAACGAAAAATCCATTGTTTGCTGCTGTATTATCTGCTGTTGCTGAGAATAATAGAGGTCAGAATAAGTCAGGTGAAGGGGGAGTTAAAGGGGAAACTGTTAAGGAAGTGGATAAAGGGGATAAGAATTATAAAGATGGGAATAAAAAAGAAGGTAACAGTGCAGCTAATGGGGTAGCTGCTAAAGATAGTGAAGGAGTAGACAACAAAAGTAGTAAGGGGAATAGTGAAAATCCTAATGGGGGGTCTGTAGATAACAGCAATGCTGGCAAGGATGCCGGGAAAATTGCTGGTAAAGGTTCTGGCAAAGATGCCAATAAAGATGCTGTAAAATCTGGTAAATCTGACAAAAATGTTGACAAAAATGCTGACAAGGCTTCTAAAAAAGATAGCAAAGACGCTAAAAAAGCTAAGAGTCAAGATCGCGATGCAGATACTCTTGAGAAATTAACGCTAGAAAAAGTTAAAGCACTTCCTGCTTGTGTAGGTTATCGTGGAAGTGGATTTTTCAGTAATGCAATTATATTTCGCCCTAACTCTGGTTCTGGAAACGCGTGTGCTATTAGTGCTGATGGGCTACCTACTAATTTTGATAGTATTCGAAGAGAAATTTCAAAGCTCAATAATGATGGAAATGGCTCAGTTGATTTTTTTGGTGCATTCGTGTATGCGTACGGGAGTTTGTCAAAAGGTAAGGAAGGTCTTTTTTCAGGGAAAAATATTAGTAACATTGATAATATCGAAAAGTTTGATATAAGTTATGTTACAGACATGTCCTATCTTTTTAAGGATTCCTCATTAACTAATCTTAGTTTTTTGAGTGATTGGGATGTGCGTAAGGTTACGAATATGGAGGGCATGTTCGAGGGGTGCACGAATTTAAATGATATTGACGGTTTGAAAGATTGGGATGTGCGTAAGGTTACGAACATGAAGAGCATGTTCTCGGCTGTTATTGCGGACGAAGATAAACGTGATAGTTTTAATCTAGCCGGATATGCAGGTTTGATGAATATTACTTCGCTTGAACCTTTGAAAGACTGGAATGTTAGTAACGTTACGAATATGGATAGCATGTTCGAGGGGTGTGGCAGTCTAGAAGATTTTACTGGTTTGGGAAACTGGAAAACTAAAAAAGTCGAGTCAATGAACAGCATGTTCAGATACTGTATGAATATTGGTAAAAATTTGAATGCGTTTCAAAAGTGGGATGTAAGTAAAGTTACAGGCATGAGGGCAATGTTTGCGGAGACACAGATTCAAAATACTGTTGGCATAGAAGATTGGAATGTCAGTAACGTTACGGCAATGGATGACATGTTTGCAAATTGCTTTAATCTTAACAATATCAATGGATTAGCTAGTTGGAATACAAAAGGTAAGAGCAGCACAAGCAGATTAACTAGCACGTTTAGAATGTTCTATGGATGCAACAATATTAGTAGCATTGAGCCTTTGAAAGATTGGAAGGTTGACAATGTTAAGAATATGCATGATATGTTCAACGGTTGTAGTGGCTTAACGAGTCTTTCATATATAAAAGATTGGAATGTTGGCAATGTTACGAAAATGGATGGCATGTTTAAAGGTTGTAAGGGCTTAAGTAGCCTTTCAGATCTAGCAAACTGGAAGGTTGACAATGTTACTGACATGCATGACATGTTCAACGGTTGTAGTGGCTTAACGAGTCTTTCTGGTCTAGAAAACTGGAATGTTGGCAATGTTACGGATATGAATAGTATGTTCAACGGTTGCGCTGATTCCGACTCTGACACTAAAACTGGATTGACTAATATAAGTGCATTGAGTAATTGGGCAGCAAAGGTTGGCAATGTTACGAACATGTCTGGCATGTTCAGTGGTTGTGAATTGTTGAATAGTATTAGTGATTTGAAAGACTGGAATGTTGACAATGTAACGGATATGCATAACATGTTCAACGGTTGTAAGAGCTTAAGTAGCCTTTCAGATTTAAAAGACTGGAATGTTGGCAATGTTACGAACATGTCTGGCATGTTTGCGGATTGTAAAAAGCTTACTAGTGCAGAGAAGTTGAGTAATTGGGCAACAAAAGTTGGCAATGTTACGAACATGTCTAGCCTGTTTAGTGGTTGTGAATTGCTGGCGAACATTAGTGATTTGAAAGACTGGAAGGTTGACAATGTTACGGATATGAATAGTCTGTTCAGCGGTTGTAAGAGCTTAAGTAGCCTTTCAGATTTAGCAAAATGGAAGGTTGACAATGTTACTGATATGCATGACATGTTCGAGGGGTGTATTGGATTAAGTAATCTTTCAGGTCTAAAAGATTGGAATGTTGGCAATGTTACGAATATGTGTGAAATGTTCAGCCACAGCCTTGCTGAAGGTACTGATAATTTGACTGATATAAGTGCATTGAGTGGTTGGAATGTTAGCAATGTTAAGGACATGTCTAGCATGTTTGCGGATTGCAAATCTCTTACTGGTTCTGCGGATTTGAGCAAGTGGGATATTTCAAAAGTTACGAATCTTAGTTTGATGTTTTCCAATGCAGGAGCCGGAAGCGGCGACAGTCTTGTATTAGATTTCAGCAATAAGACTTTTACAAAGTCGAGTACACCTTTGGTTAATGCTGACCCTGATGATGAGAGCAAACATTACTTTTCTGTTGATAGTATGTTTGATGGTTTTAAAGGCACACTGATTGCGAATAACTTGAAGTCTAGTGGTTTTGAGAATAATCCTGATGATGATCCTATAGCAAAACATTTTGCTAGTGGTGACATATTCTCCATCGATGAGAAGGGTCACAGCAATAATATAGTCGTAACTAATAATGTTACGATTTTAGATACAATTTCAAACGATGATGATCTTAAAAAGATTACATACTACATTCCTGTTAAAGCTAAGCCGATGGAGCCTGGCGATATAAAAAATGACAATATGACATGTGATTGCAATAGAGATTTGAGTGGAACTACTTATACGTACTATGTTCCTGCACTGTATAATTCGAGTAATTTAGAGAAGAAACAGGATGAAAAATCGCAGGATTATGCGTACAGAATTGTAAAAAATAGTTTCGCTTCAAAGTTTAGAAGTGCTATAGATTCTCAATCGGGCGAAGTTACTGGTGGCGAGGAACCTGGTGGTGAAGGTGAAGGTGAAAATCCTGATGAAAATCCTGATGAAAGTGAAAGTACTGGAGAAGGTGAAGAACACGATTCTGATTCGCGTAGTGCAAAGTTGAAATCGCGTGTAAAGGAATTGCAATCCGCAATAGAATCGCGATCTGTAACAGATGACGGTGATGAAGGAAGCAAAGAAATCGAAGGAATCGAAGGAGATGCTGGCGAACAGGGCAATGCTTATAAAATCTTGTTTAAGAAGCAAGCTAAAAGCGGTTGTGAATGGAGAGAACTTGGCGATAGTGATGATGCTGTGCCTGTTAGTAATCCAAAGTCGCCTTTGATATTCTTTACTACGACATACTATTTGGAAACCTTTGTTAAGCCGGTGCCTTTGCCGCATACTGGAGGTCAGTCGGCTGTTATGTTTACGTTCTTGTCTATCGGGCTGTTCTCAATATTCGCTGTTTCCGGTGCGTTTGCTCGTCATGGATGGGTCGAGTCTTTGCTCACCACTGCTTTGGTAACCTTCGGCAAGCGCACTAAACAGCGCTAAATCGGAGCGCTACTCGTTGAACAAGTCAGAGTGCGTTCCTGTGCGAGAAGCTGTTAAAACAAGCTCGTTTTCCTTAATTATGTAAATCAATAGCCAGTCTGATTTTACATGGCATTCGCGGAATCCTAAATATTTTCCTTTAAGAGGATGATCTTGGTACGTTTCGTCAAGAATCTCTTCGTTGCGCAACTTCTCAAGTAATATATCAACAAGATGCGTGTCGTATCCGCGTTTTCTGATTTGCTTCATGTCTTTTTTAAACTGCGAAGTGTATGTTAAAGTAAGCATAATTAGTCTTCCTTAAAAACGTCATCCATCATCTCGGATACTGAGTTATAGCGTTTTGCTGGAATTTTCCCAGATAGAATATCTTCTGCTTCCTTAAACGCGGCGATTGTTTCTTTATTGTATTTTGGCTGTTTTAAATCGAAGGGGAGTCCTTCTACCATAAGTGATTTGTGTAAGAACATGTTGATTGCTTCGCTAAGAGTTATGCCGAAGCTGTCGAATAATTCTTCTGCTTGCGCTTTAACATCTTTGGTGACGCGCACGTTGATGCTTGCTGTTTTCGCTTTAGCGTTTGATTTCCTTGCTGTTTTCGCAGTTGCGCTGATTGCCATAATATGCTCCTTGATTTTATACTTATAATTTTTGCTTCTATAAGCGCATTAGTTTTTTGACTAGTTAATTTTGATTTGCTTTTCTAGCTCTGATATTCAAATATCAACTTTTATTTCATTCTACAATGTATTATTCTGTTTTACAATATCATATAAACGTTTTACATTGTATTACGATTGCATTACATTTGCTGCATGTGTATGTTTGTTGTGCAACTTACATAAAATTCAAAGTTTTTGAATCTCACGTTAAAAACTTCTGGATTTTGGAAAGTTTTTGAATTCTATTTCAAAAACTTATAGATTTTGATGACTTTTTGACGTCTGTGTTAAAAAGTGTGTTAGCTATGGTGCGCTGAAGACCTGCCTAAGCGCATTAGTGAGCCTGGAGTTGTATAACGTATTTCAAGCTCTTCAGTGCACGCTATATCGCAGTGCTCAGGCAGGTCGTAGCGCATCGTAATCATAACCGAATTCCCAATGAATTCCCACACAAATCTGCCCTACCTTCGTCAATTGAGAAGAAGGCAGACCTCGCTTGCGTTGAAAGCACACTGTGCTTTCAACGCAAGCGCTTACAAGTCTGATTACAAATCCTCTTACAGATCTAAGAAAATCTGGTGAATTCTCGTATCTGTATCAAGCTCTGGGTGGAATGATGTTCCGATTTGGTTTCCTTGACGAGCTGCAACAATATGATTATCAACACTTGCAAGAACCTCAACGTCATCGCCGACTTCTGCAATATAAGGCGCGCGAATAAAAGTCATAGGTACTTTGCCAATGTTTATCGAAGTTTTATCGCTTCCAAAATCAGATTCGCAATGAAAACTTCCAAGTTGACGTCCATAAGCATTGCGCTTAACTGTAACGTCTAAAGTGTTGAATCCGGTTATTTTATTGCCTTTTGAATCGCCTTGTACGCTTTTAGCAAGCAATATCAGTCCTGCACAAGTTCCAAGAACTGGCATGCCGTTAGCAATGCGATTTTTCAAAGGTTCAAGCATGTTTTGTTCTAGAAGAAGCTTTGATTGCACAGTGCTTTCTCCGCCTGGTAAAACAAGTGAGTCAAAATCTTGTTCTAAATCGCGTTCTTGACGAAGTTCAATAACATGCGCTCCCAGTTTTTCTAACATCAATCTGTGTTCAAGAAAAGCGCCTTGAACTGCCAAAATTGCTACAGTGCGAGCATTATTAGATGTGTTAATAGGGGAGTTTGTCAAAATCATTCGCCTCTTTCAGCCATTAAAATCTTGATTTCCTGTTCGTTAATACCGACCATAGCTTCGCCCAAATTCTCGGAAAGTTTCGCAATCATCTTAGCGTCTTTGTAGTTAGTAACGGATTTTACGATTGCTGCAGCTCGCTTTGCTGGATCTCCGGACTTAAATATTCCAGATCCAACGAACACTCCTTCAGCTCCAAGTTGCATCATCAAAGCAGCATCTGCAGGGGTAGCAACTCCACCTGCAGCGAAGTTTACTACAGGTAACTTTCCGTTTTGAGCAACGTATTTAACTAATTCAAATGGAACGCGCAAAGTCTTCGCTTCTTCGAAAAGTTCATCTTCACGCATGCTTGTGAGCTTGCGAATAGCTGAATTCATCATACGCATATGTCGTACTGCTTGAATTACGTCTCCTGTGCCTGGTTCACCTTTAGTGCGAATCATAGAAGCACCTTCGTTAATTCGGCGCAAAGCTTCGCCTAAATCTTTAGCTCCGCAAACGAAAGGTACTGCAAAATCACGCTTGTTAATATGATAAACATCGTCTGCTGGGCTAAGTACTTCACTTTCGTCAATGTAATCAATCTCAATTGCTTCAAGAACTTGAGCTTCAACAAAGTGTCCGATTCTGCATTTTGCCATAACAGGAATAGACACTGCGTCTTGAATTCCACGAATCATAGCAGGATCGCTCATGCGTGAAACTCCGCCTGCTGCTCGAATATCTGCAGGAATACGCTCTAACGCCATAACTGCGCAAGCTCCAGAATCTTCAGCAATTCTTGCTTGTTCTGGAGTTGTTACGTCCATAATCACGCCGCCTTTAAGCATTTGCGCTAGTTGGCGATTCAACGCAGTGCGGTCTTCGCAATTGCGATTTTGCGGATCTGAGGATTCGTTCACAGTTACTGTAGTATTCAAGTTTTCAGACATTATTCCTCGCTTTAGACTTTCTTTTTACGAATCTTTTACACGCGCTGACTTCATGAAACTTGCATGCTATATGCGTGCATATAATGCGTTTAAAAGTTTACGCTATGTTGGCATTTAAGCACATTCGTAGGATATACCCTTGTTAATACTACAACTTTATGTACACTACGAATTTTTCTACGTTAAAAAATATGCGGATTTAAGTTTATGTATATTTCTTCTGTATTTCTATTTGGACTCGCCAATAACAATCATGACATGCTAATGGTCTACGATTTAATAAAGCCGTTGACTTAAACAAATGCGCTAAAATACCAATTTTGGCTTGGCTTTATAATTCGAAAAGCTTCAGCTTTGCTTTTTGATTATTGGTGATTTATTGCGTATCTGCTAAGCAGCGAGCAAATTAAGATAACTAAAAATAAAAAGATAATTAAAAATAAAAAGATAACTAAAAAGTAAGAAGAGATAACTAAAGATAGTTAAAAAATAGTTAGAAATAACTAAAGATAGTTAGAAATAACTAAAGATAGAAATAACTAAAAATAACTAAAAATAGTTGGAAATAATTAAATAAGTATGCCATTTAGAAAGGTTTATGGTATGTGTGACGAAAAGCACGAAGAAGGCGCGCACATTGAAAATGACGCGACCGAAGTATTTTCTGATTTCAAATCGCCTAAATCAGATTTACAATCGGAAAACTACAGCGATTCTACTACCGATGAATCTTTGAGAATGAAAGAAAAATCATCAAAGATGCATTCGAAACGTAAACTAGCAAAAGGCTGGACTTTCACATTAGCTCTTGTAACTATTGTGATTGTGAGTTCTATTTTTGCAACGTTCACAACTAACAATAATTCTCGTAATAACAACGCTAATGGAGTAATTTCTACAAAAACAGTGTCGATTGGTCTTAAGTTAGCTCCTACAAATCTTGATATTAGAAATCAATCTGGCTCATCTCTAGATCAGCTTCTTATTGGCAATGTTTATGAAGGATTAGTAGCTAGAAATTCTAAGAATCAAGTTTCTGCATCTTTAGCTAAAAGTTGGAATGTTAGTAAAGATGGATTAACTTACACTTTCAACATTCGTAAAGGCGCTATGTTTTCTAATGGTCACAAGCTAACTGCAAAAGATGCGCAGTGGTCTTTTAATGAGCTTGTGTCTAAAAAGTATCGCGGATCAAACATGGTTGGAAAAGTTGCGGAAGCTAAAGCAAAAGACGATTACACGTTTGAAATCAAGCTTAAAGAGCCTAATTCAAAGCTTTTATGGGCTTTATGTGGTCGTGCTGGATTAGTTTTCGATAAACTCGCAAAGTATGATCCGAAAACTCAAGCTATTGGATCGGGTCCGTATTTAGTTGAAAAATTTATGCCAAACGATCGCGTAGTTTTAGAAGCAAATCCTCGTTATAACGGTGTAAATCATGCTAAAACTAAGAAAATAGTTTTAAGATATTTTGTAGACGATAATGCTGCAATTGACGCTCTATCTTCTGGTGCTGTACAAGCTTTAGCTCCTATTTCAGCACAGCTTTCTAAGCCTTTTAAAGATGATTCTAAAAAGTATGACGTTCGCTCGGGGGACGGTACAGATAAGTTCGTTCTTGCTATGAATATGAAAGGAAAGTATACGAAAGATAAGCGCGTGAGGAGCGCAATTCGTTATGCAATAGATCACAAGCAAATTATTGCATCTCGTGGAGGTGACGATTTACCTCTTGCTGGTCCTATTCCTCGTCTTGACCCAGGTTATGAAGATTTGACGAAACTTTATACTTATGACGTTAAGCTTGCAAAATCTTTAATGAAGGAAGCTGGTTTTGACGAATCAAATCCTCTTTCGCTAACTCTCACATATCCGAATATTTATGGAACGCAAATAGGCGATCAGTTGCGCTCGCAATTAAAGCCTGTTGGAATAAATCTTAAGGTTAATGTTGTTGAGTTTACTACTTGGTTACAAGACGTGTATAAGAATAAGCAATACGATTTGTCTATGGTGGATCATAATGAAAGCCATGATTTTGGTCAGTGGGCTGATTCTACTTACTACTATGGCTATGATAATAAGCTAGTTCAAGATTTGTATGCTAAAGCAATGCTTAGTACGGATTCTAAAGAGTCGTACAATTTGCTTGCAAAAGCTGCGCGTATTGTTAGCGAAGATGCTCCTGCAGATTGGCTGTTTAATTATCGCGTGACGACTGCGAAAGTGAAGAATCTTGAAGGTATGCCTTTTGATATGAATCAAGAGGTTTTGCCATTGTATAATTTGCGTCTTGTTTGAGTTTGACGGCGAATTTTCCGCGAATTTTCCGCGAATTTGCTGGTGTGTTTTCTGTTGCAAACGCATCTGCTAGTGGGTAGCGAATAACGAGTTTGTTAGCGCGTTCATTCATGATTTTGAGCGCGCTAGCAAATTTGTTTAGCGTAAAGATGGTCAAAAAGATGGTCAAGATGTTTATTTGCTTGATATAGGGAGATATTCATGTTGCGTATGATATTTGTGCGAATTCTACTTTTTGTAGTTGCTCTGTTTTTCCTATCTATAGCAATATTTTTTGCATTGCGTGTGCTGCCAGGCGATGTAGCTCAAGTTATGGCTGGCTTAAATGCGCCTTCAGGAAAAGTTGAACAATTGCGAGCAGAACTTGGATTAGATAAGCCGTTATGGGTTCAATACATTAGCTGGCTTACTAGTGTTTTGCGTGGTGATTTTGGTGTATCAATGCTTACAGGTAAATCTGTTACTAGTATGATTGCGTCTAGAGCAGCAATTACTTTCCCTTTAATTTTATTAGGTCTTATTATTGCGCTTGTAATTGGCATACCGATGGGCTGCTGGCAAGTTATGCGGATAGGTAGATTAGCTCAATCTTTTGCTCGTTTTGTTGCATTGACTGCTGGCTGTGTACCTGCTTTATGGGGCGGAATGTTAATTATTCTTTTACTCGGTAAGGGTATTGGAATCGTTGGTATTTTGCCTACTCAAGGTTTTCCTACAGATGGTTGGCAAGATTTTCCTTCCTGCTTCCTTTCTTTAATTTTGCCTGCTCTAACAGTTGGAATTATAGTTGGATCTAGTTTTATGCGATATACAGCTGCAATATTGGCAGATATTATGCAAAGTGAAGTTTCATCTCAAGCTATGGCTTGTGGAATGACTAGAAAACAGGTTATTTGGAAAGTTGCTTTAAGGCTTGCTATGCCACAGCTAGTTTCTGTTATTGGCTTGACTTTCGCGCATATGGTTATGGGTGTGATGGTTATTGAAAACCTGTTCTCTTTACCGGGGATGGGTATGGGTTTGGTCCGCGATGTTGGATTGCGAGATTTGATTTTAGTTCAAGGTGAACTGTTTATGCTCGCATCATTTTTCTTAATTATTGGGTTTGCAATTGATATATCACATCGTTTGCTTGATTCTAGATTTGCTAATAATCAGAAAGTGAGCGAATAATAATGTTTAAGCTTTTTAATGCGATTTGGCGCTCAAGTTGCGGAAAATTTGTTTGCATAGTTTTAAGCTCATGGGTGTTAATAGCGCTAATTTCTATATTCTGGACTCCATATTCTTTACTAGAAACAAACGGATTTAGTGTATGGAACAAGCCGTCTTTTTCGCATTGGCTAGGCACGGATGGGGCAGGTGCAGATATTCTCAGCCATCTTATGGCAGGCTCTAGAACTGAACTTCTAATAGTAATTTGCACAATATGTGTTTCTACGTTAGTTGGATTTTCATTACTTTTATTAATGATTGCAAAATCGCATTTAATTCAAGGAGTTTCACTAATAATCGTTGATGCGCTAATTTCAATACCAACTGTGTTAATCGCGCTTATGTTAGCTGTGCCGTTAGGAACAACTGTTATTGTGATCATACTTGCATGTGGTATTGGTTATGGTTTTAATCTTGCTCGTATTGTGCTTCCAAGTGCGCAACTTGTTTTGCAATCTGATTATGTTTCTTTCGCAATTTCTAAAGGTTCTTCTAGAAATCGTGTGATTTTACGTCATGTTTTGCCTAATATTATGCCTGTTTGTTTAGTTCAGATCTCTCTTTCTGCAGGAACTGTGATTTTAGCTGAAAGTGGATTAACGTATCTTGGTGTTGGAGTTCCATCTGGTGTTGCAAGTTGGGGGCGTGTTCTTGCAACTTCTCTAACTCTTATTCATGTGAATCCTCTAGCTGTTTTGTGGCCTGGATTGATAGTTACTCTAGTAGTTGTTGCTTTAAATCTTTTAGGTGATTCTTTGCGCGAGGCTTTGACTCCTGAATCACAAAAATCTTTGCATAATGATGATTTATCTTTAAAGGATCAAAATGAGCGTTGATATTAAAAATCTTAGTGTTGATTTAAATGGCGTTCGATTATTAGATAATGTAACTCTTGAAGTAAAAGATGGCGAGCGCGTTGGATTAGTTGGATCAACTGGTTCAGGAAAGTCTATGCTTCTTCGCGCAATCACAGGATTATTGCCTAAAAATGCTGAAATTTCAGGTTCTTTAATTGTTGGAACTAAGCAAGTAGTTGGTGCTAAAGATGAGGATTTGGCGCTTATGCGTGGAAAATACGTTGGAGTAGTTTTTCAGCAAGCTAATCGCGCACTTAATCCTTTGCTAAGCGTTGAACAACAAGTTTCTTTACCTCTTTTAATGCACTATAATTTGGATTCGCATGATGTTCACGATCGCGTTATTTCAATGCTTCAGAAAGTTGGATTATCAAGCAAATTAGCTTCTAAACGCACGTATGAGCTTTCAGGTGGACAGCAGCAGAGAGTGGGTATTGCAACAGCTTTAATTACTTATCCGCGTCTAATTTTGGCAGATGAGCCAACTACTGCACTTGATTGCGTAACTCAACGCGATGTTTTGAATATTCTCACTTCGCTTGTGGACGATATGGGCGCATCTATGCTTTTCGTGACTCATGATTTTTCTGTGCTTTCGCATGCTGTTAATCGTTGCTATGTGCTTGATTCTTCTCGTGTGGTTGATAGCGCGAAAGTTAAAGATTTGCTTGAAAATCCAAGCGTTAAGTCTACTAAGCAATTAGTGTATGCTGCTAGAAAGTTGAGTTTAAGCAGTTTTGGAGTCGGCGGTGGTGTTGGGGATGGTGCTGTTGGTGGTGCTGCTGGAAGTATAGTGGCTAATGATACTCGTGCTACTGAGTGTAGCTCTGTTAAAAATTCTGCTGAAAGTAGTCCTGCTGAAAGTAATTCTGCTAAATGCTCTCTTATTTGTGCAAAAAATATTCATGTTAAATTTGGGAAAAGTAAAAATTGTAGTGAAGTTTTAAAAGGAGTTGATTTAGAGCTTAACTCTGGTGAATCTTTAGCTATTATCGGAGGATCTGGAAGCGGCAAAACTACGCTTATTAAAGCATTACTAGGATTGCAAGAAACATCATCTGGAAGTATTACGTATGATTGCGAAAGCATAAAAAATAGTGTGTCCAAGCTTCGAAAAGAATCATCTCTAGTATTTCAACATCCTTTTGCGTCTTTAGATCCTAAGTGGACTGTTCAAGAAAGCGTTGCAGAACCGTTAGAAATTTGGAAAAAACAATTACATATTGATTCAACTTCAATACACTCAAAAGTTAAGCTTGCATTAAAAACAGTAGGATTAGATCCGCTAATTTTCGCTAAAAAGTATCCGCACGAGCTTTCAGGCGGTCAAGCTCAGTGCGTTGCTATTGCTAGAGCGCTAATATCTAATCCGCGTATTCTAGTTGCAGATGAGCCGATGAGCGCTATTGATGTTGCAGAACGAATGCGAATATTAGATGTTTTTACAAAAGTTCGCTGCGAGAATAAAAACATGACGTGTATTTTTGTGAGCCACGATTTAGGAATGATTCAATATTTAGCAACACGAGTTATTGTTCTTAACGAAGGAAAAGTAGTTGAGTCTGGAAGCGTCAATGAAGTGTTGAACAATCCTAAGCATGCGTATACGAAATCGCTTATAAAAGCTGCAACGCTATACTAGCTTTGAACAGTTATAGCCAAGCTTCCTCGCATTAAGCTTACCTTTGTTGTTTAGTGTTGTACGGATTACGTTAAACGTAATCCGGTGCGCGATTGCGTGGAAAGCGCGCTGTGCTTTCCACAGTTGAGCAATCGCTTTCGCATCGATTTGCTTTTTCATGCTACGCTTTAAATGAAAAAGCAAGGCGATGCGACACTCCATTTGTTATTTGGTTTTATTATTTTTTACGATTTTATTATTTAAAAACGTTGATATTACTAATAAAACTGTGGGGGGGGGGTATTCATTTGTTAGTATTGGTAAGCATTTGTTTATGATTTTTAGTTTAAATTTGTCCATCTTTTTAGTAGGCTAGTTAGTGTGTTAAAGGTCAAAAGTGTGCGTTTGACCTATAGCAGGTAGTCATACTGTAAACACAAACGATTTGTTATACATTGTTTGCGCTTACTCTAGTTACTCTGTAATTATGACTATTTGAATTTTAAAAGATAACAAATTTCGCATGAAATTTGTGCGTAAAAGAGAGGGAACATGCGTTTAACAACAATCCCGTTAAAGCGCGCTGCAGCTGTGTTAGCTACAGTTTGCACATTAGGAACATTCTGCATTGCAGGATCAATTGCATACGCTGGAAATGACGGTACAGGCACTGTAGCTGATGCAGGCGCAAACACTGCAAACATCCAAAAGAAAACTACTTCTATTACTATCCACAAGTATGAAGGTCCTTCAATAACTAAAACTGCTTTTAAGCCTAACGGAACTGATATGACCGATGCTTTGAACGGAAAGGGTAACAAGCCACTTAAAGGCGTTCAATTTACGCTTTACAAAGTAACTCTTACTGCCGGCAAAACTGAAGATGATAAGAAGATTGATTTATCTACGCCAGAAGGTTGGAAGAGGATTGAGGATCTTAAGAACCTTCAGGGCGACACATCAAGCTTCTTCACAGGGGAACATGCTAAATTCACTAAGACTAAAGTTGGTAAAGCTCAAGAAACTAATGATAAAGGTGTAGTCGAGTTCAAAAATCTTGATGAATCACTTTACTACGTTGAAGAAACTAGCACAGCACACGCTCAAAAGGATTTTGCTACTGAAGCAAACAAACATGATTGGCAGCCTGTAACTGTTACTGTTAAGACTGATCCATTCTTCGTAACTACTCCATTGTCTCACAAGACTAAAGGCTCATGGGAATGGCTGTATGACGTTCACGTGTTCCCGAAGAACGATGTAAACAGAGAAACTCCTACTAAGACTGCATCGGATCCAACCAAGTACTACGTTGACGAAAAGGGCAACACTGTGATCCCATGGAATATTTCTATTCCTCTGTCAGCTCCTTCTGAAGGTAAGAAGTATCAGAAGATTGGTTTCGTTGATTCTCTTCCAACAGGCTTGACGTATTCAGATGTAACTGGCGTAAAGCTTGTTAAAGTTCAAAAGAAGGCTCCTGAAAATCAAACGCCTACTTCTAAAGATATACCGTTGAGTCCTAAAAAGGATACTCAAGCAGGAGATTATGAAGCTAAGAACGATAATGGCAAAGTTACCTTTAACCTTACTGCAGATGGTCTTAAAAAGATTGATGACATTGACAATTACACGTACACGTTGAAAGTCACGTTAAACACTAAGGTTACTAAGGGAACGAAGAACTTCACTAACTTTATTACCGGCTGGATTGACAACAGCAAGATTGGTGATGGTGACGAAAAAACCCCATGTGTTCCAACTGAACAAGAGCCACATAAGTGCGATAATAATCCTCACGGATCTTCTCACTTTGCTACTTTGAAGATTACCAAGGTTGCAATAGACGCAGAAGGTAAGAACACCGATAAGAAATTAAAGGGTGCTAAGTTCGCTATCTATTCTGTGAAAGACCAATCTACTGAATTGTCTGATATAAAAGATTCAACATCTTTGAATGATAAAACTACTCCAGTTAAGACTAATGGTACTACTGGCGATCAGTTGACAATTGAAACCGGTGATGACGGAACTGCAACTGTTGATTTGTTCATTGGCAACGATAAGACTACAAGCAGAAAGTACTGCTTAGTCGAAACTGATGCTCCTGCAGGTTTCAAGAAGGATCCAACTCCTCATTGCTATAACGTTGAGGAAGAAACTAAGACCAATGTAACTGCTGACAAACCTGTTGCTGATGCTAATTCTCAAACTATTGGCAACGATCAGGCAACTGCATTAGACAAGATCATTGCAGCATTGCCAATGACTGGTGCTCGTGGATTGTTGATTTTGACTGTTTGCGGCATCGTTGGCTTGGGCGGCACATTCTTCTACATCGTGTTGAAGCGCCGCAAAGAGCAGAATGCTTAAAGTAGCTTACATTCAATGTGGTAGTTGAATAATCTTTAACTACCACACTTGATTTCGCGTAAATACACAAACTTGGCTTTAAAGAAATTCGACTCTGAATTAAAATGCGAGTCAAGTTTGTGTACTAGCGAAGTGAGCAATAACACTTATATAAACTTAAGTTGCTGTTATTGAAAGCAAGATAGCAAAACTGTGATTTGCTTTAATGATTTGCTTTCTGATTTGCTTTCTGATTTGCTTGCGCAGTAGTCAGTTTTGCTTGATTTTTAGTTAGTTTCAGTCAAGTTTTGCTCGTTGTATAACAGCTTTGCTATTTCATTACATAGTTTTGCTTGTTGGGGCGGAGCTTTGCCATTTTGCAAAACGCTTCGCTTATTGAGTAGCACAGTTTTACTTGGAGTAGCACGGTTTTACTTGTTACATAATGCAATTAGGCTGCTTTCTGTTTGCATACTGAACAGAATTGTTGTTGCACGCTGATTACTGGCTGGTTTTTAGTTGTTAGCTGATGACTGTTGCTAGTTAGTTACTAGTTGAAGGTTACTGGCTGTTAGTAAGCTGAAGAAATTTGCTCAAAGTGAATAATTTTCGTTGTTTGCTCACTAAATAAGTAGTTTTAAGTGTATTACTATAAGTTTTTTACGAATCTTTTAGTGATTCTGTTAGCAAAGCTTTTATTAGTGAAACTGTCAGTAATTTTGTCAGCGAAACTTTTAGCAATTCTTTTAGTGAAACTTTAAGCAAAACTTTGATGAATTTTAATAAGTACGCGTTGCTTTGCGCGTATGGGTTGGTTGTGCGTTGGAGCGCATTTAAGAATTATGAGAATGTTTAAGTTAAGTGAAGTAATGAGCAGCATTAGGACGATTACGCGAGATGCTTTCGCCTTTATAAGTGCGCGTGCCCAAAGTATAGCTAAAACTATTCTTATTTGTGTGATTTCGGTTGCGATGTGGCTTCCGATGTGCATTGCTCCAAGCGCTGCTATTGCTAGTGAAACTGTTGTATCTAAAGCAAACGATTCTAAAACTAGTGCGTCTAGCTCGTCTTCTTCATCCAATTCTTCTCGTTCGTCTGATTCTACTGATTCGTCCACTTCTTCAACTTCGTCTTCTAATTCTTCCGACTCTTCTAACTCGTCCAGCTCTTCCGATTCCTCCGATAGTTCAAACGCTGTATCTAACGCGTTGCGTTCCTTACAATCAGCTGCATCAAACTTAAGCGCAAACTCAAATAATCCTTTTACAAGAGCAGCCCAAACGCAACCTTTAAGCTCTCCGTTTGCCAATCCGGAGTTTGCCAAAACCAATAATGACACAGCAAGTCTTGTTAATAGTGCAATTATGAGCGCTGCTGAAGGTATGGCTTCGCAAAGCGGAGCGGACGGTGCTTTTGTCAATACTGATCGTGCAAGCAATAGTAATCGTGATAGTAATCGCAATAGCAAAATGGAGTTCCGCCCAGGTTGTTATAGACAATACTCACGTTCCGAATGCATTACTGATGACGGCGATGAAATGGGGCATCGCGCATCTAATGGTGCTGATATGGAGCGCAAACCAAATCCTTGGAGTACTGCATATAGCAATTTTGCTAGTCCTCAAGGTATTTACACTGAAAATGATCCAAACTTTACTCCGTATCCGCGCGGAACGTATTTACAAAAACGTCTTCGTAATCTGCCGTATGATGCAGGCAGAAACGGTGTTGATCCTTTGGCGTTTAATCAGCTTGATGATGTTCACGATTACATTTTTATGAAGCGTACTCCTAAACGCGATGGCAAAGGATACATCTGGGATGTGCTCGTAAACATGGGTGCGCGTATTCATGGTGCTGCTAATGCTTTAACATATTTCGTTGTTCCTAAAGATCAGAGACTCGATGAAAGTAACGGTCAGTATGACCAGTATGTAGAGCGCTTGCATTTTGATGCAACTAAGCGCACTTGCTCAAAAGATTGGGTTAATCCTAACGGTTTTTGCGTTGATAAAGGTGTTAAAAGAGAGCCACTTAGTAATGGTGAAACTCTTGATAAAGCTTGGTATCGCCTTAAAAATAATGGTGTTATTAGTGATGCAGCTGTTTATAATGGCGGAACTCAAAGCAAGAATGAAAATAAAAATAGAGGCCTTGGCTTGTGCCATACTGGTTATGGCTTTGATTGCTATCACAGCACTAACTATGGTTTCCCAAGCGATGGGGAACATCTTACTGGTACTCGTCTTCCTCCGGATGGTAGACAGCGATTCAACCAAACGTATATTGATTTGATTGATCATTTGTATCTTGAAATGCGCGGACCAGATAGTCCAGAAAAATCAAAAATATTTACGTTGACTAATAACATTGAAAATAATCAAACATCACCTTATAGTTACCATATTCATTATACGACTTCAGATAATGGAAAATATGGAGCTTTGAGTACATCGTATTATGGTGCAGGAACTTATTATGGTGATAAGTGGGGTGGTCCAGCAACTAGATATGGTCGTTCTGATCCATATGGTCGTTCTAAACCATATTCACTCTGGCAATGGCGCGGTGGTAAAGGCCATACTGATTACGAGTACACGACTTTGTACCAACAGTGGTACGGTATACCAAATCTAGTTGATATGCGAGTGCCACATTTCCAGTTCCTTCGAGGTACTCATTTAGGACCTTTAACAAGCAATAATGGTCAATTATTAGCTCATACTAATAATATTGGCGTTACAAGCTTACTTTTCTACCCTTCGCAGCAAAGAGTGTGCGATAAAGCTGATGAATCTCAGTGCAAAGGTCAAGTGTGGGCAAAGGGTCAGATTTCACTTTCTCCAAAATACAATTCCGCAGATAATAAGTATGCGAGAGGAAACCGTTGGTGGAGAATCCCGTTAGATCCAAACACTAATATTAACACTCAAGATTCTTCTTTCGGCTCTCACCAGATGACAGTAAAGTATTGGAACGATAAACTTCAAATGGGCTCGAGTATGCCTTTTAAGTACGATATTATTGGTCAAGCGGACGTGTTTAGACCTTTGCAGACTGAAGAATGGAATGATAAAGCTAAGTATCGTTCTCCTAAGACAAGTTTAGGTAAAGCAGAAAGCTATGTGAAATACCTTGATAGTAAACTTAAAATCTATGATTTTGCTATTGCGTTAAATCCGCGCATATACATTCCTGATGCTCATACTCAGAAGAATATTGACAACTATGATAATTATTCAGATGCAGAGGACTCTGTTTATTACGGTTCTATTAAAGATGGCAAAACTCCAGGGGATACTCATGGCTTAGAATATCCGCTCAATGATAGTTATTCCGATGGTGGATCCGGCGCAAGTAACGCTATTAAAGATCGCGCAATTTATAGCGTTGAGTGGACTGATAAAAAAGGTAATGATAAAAAGTCAGACACTTTGCAAGATGCAGAAACAAAGGTTGCTGTAAAAGTTCCTGTAGTAAACGTAGTAAATCCTTGTAATGGCGATGATGATAAAGCTGCAGATAAATCTGCTGAAAAGTCTGCGCAAGATGATGCTGCTGCAAAAAATAAAGACGGTCAAGAGTGTCAATTTAGGCCATTGAACGATACGAAGCGTTATATTTGGAAACTTTATGATGCGCCTAAAGGTAAATCTGTTGATCAAGCATTGACTGGAGATGAGAAAGCAAGATATGCACAGCTTGCGAAAGCAGACTTCTCAAAGCCAGTAAAAGAAGAATACGCAACTCCAACTAATACTAATAACGAAAATCGCATTATGCTTCAATCTGGCGCGAATCCAGAAGTAAAGCCAGTATACGTATTAGCTAAGTATGCGAAGATTACATACTGGGATGAGTCTAAGGATGTTTTGCCACTCGTGTTCACACATGTTGATGCTGAGAAGCCGACTATAGACGTGAAAGTGAGCGTTGATGGCGGTGAGCCTCAGTCAGTTCCTGAAGGTGGATTAAACGTCTCTGTTGGTAGCCGTGTTAGATTCTTGGTAACAGGTCATGACGATATGCATGTGCATATGGGTACGAAGGAAAATGTGCCTAATACTAGTAGCACAGATGTTTTGGAAGCTAGTAAAAAATGGTCCGGCAGTTTTAGTAAATATGATCAAAATTCAAAATGTGGTAGCACGGCGTGTGCTAATACTCTTAAAGATCAATCCGGTTATGTAACTACAAATGATCCTAATGGTTCTCCGGCTTCTGCTAGTGATGTTCCGTCCAAAGAGTTTACATTCCACGCTTGGGATGATGCTGGAAATAATGTTCAAAAAACTGTGAAGTTGAATATTATTGATGGCAATTTTATTGTTCCTAATGTGCGTTGGCAAAAGCAGAATGATGGTAAGTATGTTGGTAAAGTGACGCTTTCTAAAAACGCTACATCAGTGAAAATGCTAGTAGTGCGAATTTGGGGACGTGGAAAAACTAAGCCTTTTGAAGAAAAAAATGGAACTTCAACAGATATTTACAATACATGTAATGCTCGCGCTGATGGCTGCCAAGGAATAATCCTTAATCGCCAAGACGAACACCACGATTGGGCACAGATAAATTCTCCTAATGCGTTTTTCACAAAAATTATGCCATATGAAAAAGAGATTACTTTTAATCCAAAAACTGGTGAGATTACTATTCCAGAAAACTTAGCAGAAATCGGTTCAAGAATTTATGTTGGCATAGGAAGATCTGACGGTGTTATTAATACTAGTGACCACGCTGTTTCGCAGCCGCTTCCACTTGAAATGAATTGGCCAGACGATGGCATGGTTCAAGTGAACCCGTATGAGCTGAATCCTTCTGAAAAACAGGGTTTGATAGATAGAATTAAGCAAAAGAATCCGCGTTTGTTCCAATACCGACAAGACGAAATTGGTTGGTCGAAAGATGAAACTAAAACTCTTGGCGGAGGAAACGATAAGTATTCTTGCACAAACGACACAAAGCAGTATAAAATCTGTCTTTCAGTAACTCCTGACACTAAAAATACAGCTCAAGGTAAGTCTGGTTCAGAAAAAACTTTTAAAGTAGTAAAAGCAACTGGCATAGGCTCTGACACTAAAGATGATCAAAAGCAGGAAACTGTGCTTGATCCAAAGCAGAAGAAAATCACGCGATTTGTTGATATTCGTAGAGATTATGATTGGTCATACAGTGGAAAAATAAAGGGTCGTGACAGTGATGATGGTTTCATGTGGTATGGTCGTGATGAAAATAGTACACAATTTTTAGTGTACAGATTCAACATCAACCAAGGTCGTGATTTCAATACAAATGATGCTTTAAGCTTATTTAAAGGCACAAAGAAAACTAGACGGCTTGGAAACCAAATACAGCCATCACTTTACCCGTTGAACACTAATGCTGCTGATTCTACTAATAAAACAGCTATAGAAAATCTATGGGGTGGATACAACAGTATGCCTCAGCGTGGTGATGGAATTGGCTACGCTCGTAAATTGACGAATGGCTCGCGCGGAGAATGGGTAAACGTTGTTGACTTAGTAAGACAAGACAGTCTTGGCGGTGGACTCGGTATAAATACTAATGGTATTACTGATAAAAACAGTTTCTTGCAGCCGCAAGGTTACGTTATTCCTGGTGGAGAAGATTACAATCAGCAAGCTTCAGGCGCAAACTTAGGATCTGCAATTCTTAGGAATGGTCAAAAAACGCCAATGCGCACTCAGCTCTATATTTTCAACGGTAATCCGTGGAGAGAATTAGAAGCTAGAGGCGAAGGTGATAATAATAAAACGCCAAATGTAATTAACGTGTGGTTCGTGCCAGTAGACAAGAACAAGCCGTGGATTTCAGTAAAAGATGCTAGTAAGAAGCTTCTTGGCGAGTGCAATCCTACTAAAGAAAAGGCTGATTCTTGCAGAACTGCTACGACTATTGATATGAACACGACTGATTACACAAAGCAGTCGGGATTATTCAACGTAGTAGATTTGCTTGCAATGGATGATGATTTCAATGTTGCAAATCCTGATACGCATGTAAGCGAAGCTTTGAAGAATACTCTGAGTATAGACATTGAAGCAGAAGGAGTAACAGATCCGAAAACTAAGAAAGCTCCTCGCGTAAGGTTTGTGACAAACGGCAATATTAACAAGGAACTATTGCGTGCGTTCATAGAAAAATGGCGTGGGCAAGATGTTAAAAATTCACCAACTTTCAAGATGATTGCTCAAGTGACTGACGACTCTGGAAACAAGAGCAACGAAGCAGTAGTAGGCAAATTCAAGTTCAATTGGACTGTAGCTGACGCTCCAATTGTGCGCGCATACGATGGTCATCATTATGATAATTTATCTTCCTCTAAAGTGTGGCTTCATGATTGGGAAGGTGCTGTTGCGAAGGATTACTATAATGCTGTGTCAGTTGTTGCAGGTGGGAATGCGACTCGACTCGTAGTGTATTTCACTCGCGCACAAAAAGCAAAACTCGCTAGTTTACAATCTAGCAATAATCTAATGTCTAGCTTGCGTGCACAGGATAACTTGAGTAGTAATAATGCTAATTCTCAAAGCGATACTGACACGAGTGAAGCATTAGCATTATGTAGATCGAAGTCAACGGATAAGTGGCAAGTTTGCGAAGGTTATACGCTGCCTCAAGGCGTTACGTTGAATTCTAATGACTATGGGAAAAATAATTCTGCAATAATATTTAATCCTGAAGTCTTAGCTCCTGGAAGCGTAGTGCGTGCAAGGAATCGCGCAGGATCTTACGGACCTTGGTCTAATATGCCTGGCGTTAAATCTGAAAATTTGGATGAGTTATCGAATAACATCAACTCATCTCAATCAGACGGAAGTATAAATTCAGATCATGCAAGTAGTTCTGTAGATAGCACTCAAACAGGTGGTAATGAGTCAAATGCGCTAAAAGAAGAAGATATGCGCAACGTGCTATCTGCTGACTCAATGGTTGCGCAACGTAGTAGCGTGTGTAGGCCTGAAACAAAAGCACCAAAAGAGTGGAGTTCGCCTTCAGATTGCGTATTCTTCCCAGTCGTAGTCAATAAGAAAGTAGTACAAGTGCATCCATTGCTGCTGAATGACTCTGAAAAGCATGCTGTAAATTACGTGCTACGCAATGGCAATTCCGGCGGCAAATGGCTTGGTTTTGGAGATGCTGACAGTCTTATAAGCGTGGATGATGATGATACGCTTTCTGCAAACCAGTCAGAAGTTGCTTGGAAACGCGGGGAGTATGTTGCGCCTCAAGAGCAGGCGGATAAGCGCAACAATTACTCCCACGCAGGCAATGAGCAGGATTCGTTTATTCTTTTGCGCGGATGGCGTAGGCGAAATGTAACGCCAGAGCCAAGATATAATGTTGTAACGCGATTCGCTACGCTACGAAGTGTTGGTAAGGATATTGATGCTGACTACACGATTACTTGGGATAAGAAGAAGCCATATATTGGCGAGCGTTCTAGTGACCCGGGATTTGAGTTGGTTGGCAATCCTGGTCATCAATCGCTTGTATACCGTTATAACGCGAGTACGAAGGGCAGTCAAATCAACTTAAGTCAATTACAGAATGCTCTCACTCTTAAGCCGAATATTCCATCTGGCATGAGTGAAGATGAGTTTAAGAAGATTCAACCATCTTTGCGTGTTGTAAGTGGTACAGATAAGGAAAATGGCGAGCATAGCAGTAAGGTTACAGTACAGCTTCCTGACAACGAAACTAGAGTAGATCAATTCGGTCATGATGATGGTTCCTACTTCTTCACGTTTAACGGTGAGTATATCAATATACCTGATTTAGTATTAGGTAATGGAAACTATGGTGGTGGATTAGGTGTTCCTAACACTAATGGCATGAATTACAGTTCGTTGGGTACTACCAATTATGCGAATATGAGTCCTCAAGATATTACTGTGAACAAATGGTGTGAGGGTAGCGATACTGCAAATCCAAATTGCAATACTGTCAATTCTGATTCCTTTAAGCTTACGAAAGTTTTAGGTGGAAATAAGAAGATAGAAACTGAAGATGATGTAACTGGAACATCTAAGAAAGCTATTGCTCCAGTCTATGCTTTGTCGCTTTCTAACGGTTGGGCAATGAGAAGCTTAAAGAACACGTATGGCTATGATGCGCAAACTCATTTTAAGAATGTTGCTTCTGCGCCTACGCTCCTTCCAGTATACGTAGTGCCGGTTGATGTAATAAAGCCTAAAGCTGAATCTATTGGTTCGCTTCATAACTCGACTATGGATAAGCCTTACGAGGTTACTGCTAATGACATTAACTTCACTTTCACGGGTAATCCAGATAGTCAAGGCAAAGTAAGTGGTAAAGAGTTGCTTGTAAACGCTAGTGATGATTTTGATTCTAAAGATGTAGTTGATAAGAATCTTCAAGTATGCGTGCGAAAATTGGATAAGCGCGTGCCTGTTGAAGATACTTGCACGCCTATTTTGAAGCGAGATGCCAAAGGCAACGCAAGCGTAGATGCTGACGAATTGCAAAATCTGCTTATAAAAAATAAGAATACGGCTGTTTACGCAGTATACGCGCAAACAAAAGATCAGTCAGAAAATAAGAGCGATTACTATGATGCTGGCAAAGATGATAAGAAAGCGATCATCGGCTACATAAAGATTACTGGTATTAACGTATCTCCTATTGCGATGCCGTTTACAGGCGGTCAAGCTGCTATTACGTATACGATTATTTTCGGCATACTTCTAGCGCTCTTCATTGCTTCTGGCGCATTCGGTAAGCGCGGATGGTTAAACTCAGTGCTTAAGAATAGACGCAACTATCTTATTGCAAGTAAACATTGCGATGAGTCTTCTGACGCGTTACGCTATGGAGGACTATTCGCTAGAATGCGTTACATGCATTAAGTGAGTTTCAAAACTTAAGCAGTAAAAGCAGTTTCAAGCTATTTCAATCGGTTCACTCTTTGTGATTAGTTTCACTTGGAGTGAGCCAGATTGAGATAGCTCTATTTCGTTCTAGCCATCTTGAGCCAGTCATAGCCATTCCTATCCTGTTTGAGTTAGTTAAGCTATCTCGATACATCTCAAGCAATCTCGAGCCAGTTAAAGCTAGTCAAGCCATTTCGAGCATATTCGTATTGCAAGCAATCCTCATATTTCTAATTACGTAAATAAGCAATATGAGTGTAAGATTTAAATAAATAAATAATATGAGTTTATATTAAAAGTAAAGGCGCGATTTATGTGCACTAATCTTCCTTTAGAAGCAATGTTACGAGAAAACTATGTAAACGCATTAAGCACATATCCAGGTCAAGTAATAGTTGATTTGCGTGCTCTAAGAGATAATATGCGTACGCTTGTTTCTATAGTTTCGAAAAATTTACAACCTAATCAAAATCCGCCTGCTGTTATGGGAGTTGTTAAAGCCAACGGTTACGGTCATGGGCTTATCCCAAGTGCTTTAGCAGCTCTTTCTGGTGGAGCTACTTGGCTTGGAACGGCTCAACCTTTTGAAGCTTTGAAACTTCGTAAAGCTGGCATAAATTCTGATCGTTGTCGCATATTAACTTGGCTTACAAGTGCTAAAACAACGCCTTTTGAAGATCTAATTAAATCCGATATTGATATTTCAGTTGGCTCTATTGATTCGCTTGATGCTGTTGCATTAGCTGCAAAAAACTTATGCAAGTGTGCTCGTGTGCATGTAAAAGTAGATACAGGTTTTGGTAGAAACGGTTTTACTCAAGAATTTTTCGATTCTGCATTATATAAGCTTAAAAATTACGCTAATAGCGGTTTTATAAGCGTAGTAGGGCAGTGGAGTCATCTTGCAGTTGCAGATAGTCCAAATGTACAAGAATTTATTAAAGCAACAGATGAGCAAATAGAGCAATTCCACGAGTTTACGCATCGAATGGAAAATGCTGGATTGAAGCCTAAAATACGTCATTTAGCAAATACTGCTGCAACTCTTAGTCGTCCTGAAATAAGATTTGAATTAGTTCGCCCAGGCATAGGTTTATATGGTTATGAGCCTGATCCTTCTATGGGAGTGCCACAAGATTATAATTTGACTCCAGCAATGACTTTGCAAGCTCAACTTGGAACAGTTAAAAAAGTTAAAAAAGGTCATGCAATATCGTATGGACGCACGTATTTAGTTCCAGAAGACACAAGCACAGCTATAGTTCCTCTAGGATACGCTGACGGAATTTTAAGATCTTCTTCGGGATTTGATACTCAAGGCTCTAAGAAAGTTGATAAAAGTGGCGCGCCTGTACGTTTTGAAACGAATTCAGGACCTAAAATTCTTCGCGTTTCAGGTAGAGTTTGCATGGATCAATTTATTATTGATTTGAAAGCATATTCTGAAGATATTGGAGTTAAAGAAGGCGATACTGTTAGACTTTTCGGACCTGGTCGCGGAATAAAATACGCAGAGCCAACTGCAGATGATTGGGCTGAATCTGCTGGAACTATTAGTTATGAAATTATGACTAGTATAGGCTGCAGAGTGCCAAGATTATATAGAAATGCTTACGAAGTTCTATCTCAAAGCGATATTGAAAAACTAGACAAGCGCAGCCTTATATGAGCTAAGCCTTATATAAGCTCAGACTTATATGAGTTCATCCTTATATAATCTCAGCCTAGTAAAACAACAATAGTCTTAGTTTTATGTAAGTTTAAATAGCGAAGATGTATTAAATCTGCAATAAAGCGTGTAGTGTGGATTAAATCTGCAGTGAACCGTGTAGTGTGGATTAGATTTGTAATGGAGTGTGAATTAAATGTGCAATGAAGTGATTGCTTCAGATAATGAAGTTGTTGGAGAATATGATTTGCATGATACTGAGCGATGGGCGAGTGAGCCTCATCATACGCGAGTTCGTACTCCATTTGAGCGCGATCGTGCTAGAATAATTCATTCCTCAGCTCTTAGACGTTTAGGTGCTAAAAGTCAAGTTCTTGTTGCAGGTTCAGATGATTTTGCGCGCACTCGTTTAACTCACACACTAGAAGTCGCACAAATTGGTAGGCAGATTGCTGCAATGCTTGGTTGTGATCCGGATGTAGTTGATTGCGCGTGCTTGTCGCATGATTTAGGGCATCCTCCTTTCGGGCATAACGGCGAGCGTGTTCTTGCTGGAATCGCAAAAAATATTGGTGGTTTTGAAGGCAACGCTCAAACTCTTCGTCTTCTGACTCGTTTAGAAACTAAAGTTTTTAACGAAGATGGTCGTAGTGCAGGAGTTAATCTTACGCGCGCGGCATTGGACGCTACTGTGAAGTACCCTTGGAGTCTTAAAGAAGCGAAAGCTCACGATAAAGGTGAGCGTGATGATAAATTCTGTGTTTATCCAGACGATACTGATGTGTTTGAATGGCTTAAAATTGGAGCACCTCTTGAGGCTCGTCCAATGGAATGTCAAATAATGGATCTTTCAGACGATATTGCTTACAGCGTGCATGATATTGAAGATGCAATTGTTGTAGGTGCTTTTAATCCTCGTAGTGTAGATGATCCTTCTTTAGCAGATAGTGTTATTGAAGAAACTCACGAGTGGTATGGAAAACAATGGGATTGCGATAAGCTTTTAGCCGCTTTTCAACGTTTGCGTAAGCTTAATGTATTCCCTGAAAATTTTGATGGTTCTCGAAGATCTTTAGCTAAGTTAAAGAATATAACAAGTATGCTTATAGGTCGTTTTGCAATTTCTGTTGAGCGAGCTACTCGTGAACAATATGGTAAAGGTGCGTTAATTAGATATCGTGCGAATGTTGTTGTTCCAGAAGATACAAGTTATGAAATGGTTATGCTAAAAAGTTTAGCAGTTCATTTTATAATTGCTCCGCGTGAGCGCGAGTTTTATAGGCGTGAGCAGAAAATTATTACTGATTTAGTAGAAGTTTTTATGAGTAAATCTCCTCGTCCTCACGATGCTATGGAACCAGTTTTTGTGGATGATTGGAACGAGTGCACTAACGATGATGAGCGTTTAAGAGTGGCAATAGATCAAGTTGCAAGTCTTACAGACGGATCTGCTACAACTCTTCATGCTGCATTATGTTAATTGACATACGTTTAGTTATAAGCCTTAAGATAGAGTAAATATTATGGCAGGAATCATTTCACAAAAAGACGTTGAGCGCGTTAGAGCAACAGCAGATTTATATGACATTATCTCTGCAACTGTTGCGTTAAAAACTGCTGGAATTGGTTCTTTTGTAGGTCTTTGCCCTTTTCATGACGAAAAAACTCCAAGTTTTAATGTTCGTCCTTCTTTAGGCGTTTGGCATTGTTTTGGTTGTGGTTTAGGCGGAGATGTATTCGATTATGTTGAGCAAAAAGAGAATATTGATTTTCGTGAAGCTGTTGAATTATTAGCAGATAAATATCACATAGAATTGCATTATGATAATTCTAAAGACGATAAAGATAAATCTCATGTTTCAACTAAGCGCGCGCGTTTGCTAGAAGCAAATGATGCTGCTCAAGAATTTTTTGTTAAAAATCTGCTTATTCCGGAAGCCTCTGCTGCACGAAAACTACTAGCAGGTCGTAATTTTACTCAAGCTCAATGTGAAAGATTTGGTTGCGGATATGCTTTACAAGGTTGGGATAATCTTGTTCGATACTTATCTTCACGTGGTTTCACGCATCAAGAATTATTAGATGCAGGTTTAGCTCGATTATCTCAGCGCGGAATTTATGATTATTTTAGAGGTCGTCTTACATGGCCAATTCGAGATTCTACAGGCAGAACTCTTGGATTTGGCGCTAGAAAACTTTATGATGACGATTCTATTAGCGCAAAATATATCAATACTCCAGACACATCGCTTTATCGTAAAAATCAAGTTTTATATGGTATTGATATAGCAAAACCAAATATTGTAGAAAAACGACAAGTTGTGATAGTTGAAGGATATACAGATGTTATGGCTTGTCATTTAGCTGGAATTGATACTGCTGTGGCAACTTGCGGTACTGCTTTTGGCGTTGAACACGCGAAAATGGTTAGACGCTTAATAGCAGACGATTCTTTAGGTGGTATTCAGCTTGTTGGTCCTCTTAAAGTTAAAGGTCAAAATGTAAGTTCGCGAATTGTTTTTACTTTTGATGGGGATGCTGCAGGTCAGAAAGCTGCAATTCATGCTTTCGGCTTAGATTCAGCGTTTTTAACTCAAACTTTTGTTGCGGTTGCAGATAATAATTTAGATCCTTGTGATTTGCGTATTCAAAGAGGTGATGAAGCAGTTCGAGCGCTGATTTCTAGCGCTAGTCCGCTTTATGATTTCGTTATCAACACTGTTATACGTAAATTTGACACAACTTTTGCAACTGGTCAAATGGGAGCTGTAAAGGCTGTTTCGCCATTGGTTGCGCAAATTAGAGATAGATCCTTGCTAGATATGTATACGCGTAAAGCAGCGAGATTTATTGGAATTGATTTGACTATTATGCGCCGTGAAGTTGAATCCGCGAGAAGACGACTTCATATTAAAACAGAGGATGCTTACGCTCCAAGATTCGAGTCGCAATCTTCGCAATCTTCATATTCTTCAGCATCTGCGTCTGCATCTGCGTTTTCTGGAGGATCTGCTGTAAATTCTGTTTCTCAAAAATTTATGAATCCTGCAGAACGATTGAATATTATGCGAGAAGCATATCATTCACAAAGCTATTATCGAATTGACGACACAGTTTTCATGTGTGAGCAGCAATTTATGTCTGTGTTAGTTCAAATGCCTTTAGCTTTTCAAGAATCGCTACTTTCGCGTTTGACTTTAAATAATTTTATTACTCCAATTTTCAGAACGCTTTTTCAAGCTTTTATAGCTGCAGATGGATTCCCTGATCCAAATATAACTCAAGGACTTTGGCTACATAAGCTAATGAAAGCTGGCGGACCTGTTCTTGAACCTGTTATTACAGAGCTTGCTGTTACACCATTGCCGCTTGCGATTTCTAAAAGAGAAGATTACAACGCGTCTATTGGATTTAGCGCTTATGCTAATCAAACACAAAGTCAGAGCATCGCGAACAGTCAAAATGCTCAAAATGCTCAAAATGCTCAAAACATTGGTTCTCCTGCAGATACTCTGAGAAGGCCAAGTGAAAGTGAGTCGCAATACGCTAACGAGTTGCTTATTAAACTTTTAGACATCGGATATATGCGTAGAATTGGTGCCGCTAAAATTCGAATGTCAAAATTACCTGATTGCAAGGAGAAACTAAATCTTCTTGGGGAAATTAGCTCTATGGAAGCTGAGCGCAAAAATCTTAGATCTCTGACTAACTAACTAACTAACTAATATAAAATCAGTTGGTCTTAATTATTTGCGCCTGCAACCGCTTGCTTTAAGATTTTGAGTTAATCTGCGTTAAACAGGAAAATCTTATAAAATGTGCAAGTATTACAATTAAGCTAAGTTGTTTATGCGAGCAGATATAGCAGCTCCTAGTGCTCCAACAGGCTGATTAGATGGCACAAGCACAAGTCTTTTAGTAACATTCAAGCTTTGTAAAAATGGGCAAGTACTAGCGCGATTGTTAAGCTCTTCGCAAATAATTTTAAGCAACTTCTCGCCAGTTCTTGCAACTCCGCCTCCAATAGCAATAATTTGCGGATCGTAAGCGTGTACAACGATTTGTACAGCATCAACCATTGCATGAACAACCATATCTAGCACTCGTTTTGCTTGAGGATTCCCATCTTCAGCTTTCGAGATCAAATCTGGCATAGCTGGATTCGCGTAAGGCCATAAGCGCGATATTGCACCTCCGGAAGCAACTGTTTCTAAGCATCCTTTTTGTCCGCAAGGGCAATCGAACATATTTGCGTCTACTGGTATATGTCCGATTTCGCCGTAAGCTCCACTAAAACCATGTAAAGCTCTTCCGGATTTCACAACACCAGCTGCTAATCCTGTGCCAAAATTAAGCATAACTACTGTTGAATCACAATTCTCAGTATTGATATTCTCGAAAGTATTGTTCTCGTAAACTAAACTAGCAGCTCCAAGTGCTGCTGCATTTACATCGTTTTCAACATGAACGCTAGCGCCATATTTAGCGCAAACTTCAGAGCCTAATTCTAAAGTAGTAATACCTAAATTGACAACGTTTTTTACGCATCCAGTATTCCAATTAACTTGCCCTGGAATACCGATTCCAACAGGTATAGGAGTTTCAGATAACTCTTTAGCTACACGCGTAATATCGTCTACAACCTGTTTTTCGCCGATTCTAGAGGGTATTCTTAATTCTTTAAGCACGTTATTATTCTCATCAATAACAATGCCTTCAATTTTTGTACCGCCAATATCAATCCCTATCGTTAAATTATGATCTCTATTCGGCATTTGCATATTCATAACAGCTCTTTTCTATATTTTGCATAGTTTAAGCACGTCATTTTGTACCTAATTCATATGCATTTTTACATAATTTTATTTTTCGTTTCCTTGCATAAATCCTAAAGAATTAAGGAAAACAATAAGATCTTGCTTATTTTTGAACACAGCTGTATTTATTAGAATGCGTTCGCATATGCTTGCAAGTTCTTCTCGAATAGCATTTTTAATAACATTCTTATCTGTATTTCCTTGTAGAGTTTCACGCAATTCATCCCATACGAGTTTAAACTCAGACTCGTCTTCTGGAAGTTTCGCATCTTTGCCGTATTCTAAAGCTTTTTCAATTTCATCAAGTTGTTTCACTAATCTTCCCGGAAGTATAAATAATCCTTGAGCTTCGATTAGTCCAATAGGCTCTTGTTTTACAGCATAATATTCAGGATGAGCGTGGAAAATCCCATCAGGGTACTCATTGCTTACAGCGTTATTTCTGAATATGAGATTCATCTCGTATCCGCGCGCTGTTTTAATAACGCTTGGAGATAAAGCTGATTGAGGATTTTGATTCTCATCTTTTGAAGAAATGTTTAACTTAGGATTATCGTAATCTACCCATGCTTTACGTATATAATCACATACTTCAATAATGTTTTCTCTATTTTTAGACACGACTCGTATAGCAGTTCCAGGCCAATCTAAAACTTCAAGTATTGTATCTTTATAATTTTCAAGGTGGAGAGTTTTTAACGCCGGAGCATGATGCATAGGCATATGCTCTCCACCTCCTTGGTAATGATCATGAGCAAGAACTGATCCGCCAATTCTAGGAAGTGCTGCATTGCATCCTAAGAAGTAATGTGGAAATTCGTCTACAAAATCAAGCAAATTAACAAAAGTATTGCGATTGACAACCATAGGAGTATGTTGTGAATTTACGCATATTCCATGTTGATTGAAGTATCCGTAAGGGGAGAATTGCCAGAACCACTCTTTTCCGCCAAGATTTAGAGATAGCGTGCGCAGAGTGCGTTTATTTCTACCTGCGAATCCTTCATTTTCTCGGCAAATAGTGCATTTAGGATATCCTCCAGATACGCTATTTCCGCTTGCTGCTTTACTCATATTCTTAAATTCAGGCTTAGCTAAATTGATAGTAATTATGAGATTATGTGAGTTAAATCGAATATTTTTCTTTAAAGCAGCTTGTTTAACATAAGTATTATTTACGCAATAGTTGTAAAACCATTGTTGAGCGGCACTAGAGCCTTCTTTTTTCTGCGTTTGCTCAAAAAGTTGCTGTATTTTAGAAGGGTTAGCGCTTAATAATCCCATAATTGTATCGCTATACGTATCTTCTTCGCTTGGATCGAGAAGGTTCGCATTATAAGCTGCTTGGAAGAAACGATTTAAAATATCATCAATTGAAGAATTACTTGCGCCTTCTGCACATTCTGCGTCTTCTTTTGATCTCGCTTTGCAATCTTCGTCTTCTTCAATGCTTTTTTGCTTATCTAAAGAAGATGATTTATAAGAATCTAAATTAAATAATGCAAAAATGCGATTCTTCGTAATATTTGCATCAAGTGGATCAAGATTCAATGATTTTTGTGCAAAGTCAATAAGCTCATCAATACTTTCATACACAGAATTTAATGCAACTGTCATAATACGCCTCTTTGTTTGTATCACTTTATGAACGACTTTGTTGGTTGCATGCGTTTTATAAAAGCTTATATACAACCAACAAAATCATTTGCACCAATTACTTTTAATCTTCTAAAACGCGCTTCTTTTTGTGATTTTGAATAAGTTTTATATTTATTATTGTTATTCAATAATTTATTCATTCATAATATCGTCTATTATTTCGCGTATTTCAGTTGATTTTTCTTCCATTTCTTGAACTAATTTAATTTGCGTACGAGTTCTTACTAAATTGTGATCCTCGTAGTGAGTTGCAAAATATGTATCTCCTTGCAAATAATCAGTTAAGAATCGCATTCCGCACTCTAAAGTGAGCATATTGCCTGCAATAGCTAATAATTGCGTTTCGTTTTGCGTAATATTGTTCTTCTGCTCGCTAATAAATCCTTGAGCATAAGCTTTGAAGAATTCAGTGCTAAAATGAACTTTATCAATATCTTTTTCGTCTTCTAACGCTGTTGAAGCGCCAAAGCGAATAGAATCTCCAAAATCATAAAGCATGCTACCAGGCATAATCGTATCTAAATCTATAATCGCACGTGGCTTATGAGTAGTTGCATCCATTAAAATATTATTCAATTTAGTGTCGTTATGCGTAACTCTTAAAGGAATTTCTCCACTTTCTAAACCGCTTGTAATAGTAGAGTAGAAATCAGCGTGTGACATATAGAAGTCGATTTCTTTTTGGCAAGTTTTCGCTCTATCAAAACGATCTTCGCTCACAGCTTTTTTGAAGTCACAAAAGCGATGAGGAGTATCGTGGAAGTGAGCAATAGTTTCAACTAATTTCGAAGCGTCAAATTCAGCAAGATAATTTTGGAAACTACCAAAAGCTGCACCTGCATCTTTAAATACTTGCGCATTTGGAACTAAATCGTAAGAAATAGTATTTTCAATAAACGCATACATTCTATACATTTCAGGCTTATTATTTCCATCAACGTATTCGTAGTAGCTTTTCTTATTATGAGTAGGTATGATTTCCAAAGTTTCTTGATTTTTAGATCTCAAGAAATTTGTTACTAGCTCAATATTTCTCATTAGATTGACTGTATCTGGGAAGATATCAGTATTCATCTTTTGTAAAATATAGCGGCGATGCTTGTTGACTGCTAGATATGTTGTGTTAATGTGACCGCTACCATAAGGTGTGATTGTTGTAAAAGAATCTTCAACATTAAATTGTTGTGCGATTTCGTTAAGTGTTTCGTTATTCATAATAATAATTCCTTTTTAAATAACACATTGAGCTACAAGCTGCATTGCAAGCAGCTCAATGTGTAGTGACAAACCATTGTAGAGTGTGTTGCGTTGAGAAAATCTACAATGTTTGCCATTTAATGGCGCTTGAATCAAGATGGAATTGATCAAGAGTGCCATCAGCTCGTTGTACGGTAGTATCTTGCGGTTTATCTGTGTTGTTGATAACGCAATACATGTTATCTTCTGGGAAGTGAGCTACTTCGCACTCTGGATTAGTTGAACTCCATGCTGCGTAGCAATCTTCTTTATGGCATGCATAGAAGAGTATGCGTTCCAAAAGACGAGCATTTACAGCAGAATAAGGAAGCCCAGAAATATATACTCCTCTTCCTTTTCCATAGTTATTAGTTGCAAGCTGGACTTCTCCATTATCTGCTCGCAAAATCTCAACCTTTTCGTTAATAGGGTATGTGTTTAAAATCACTTCACCAAAATCAATATCATTTAACGAAGCAGGTTGTCCGCCACCGCAGCCACTCAAAGCAATAGCGCGTTTGCTATTGGCTTGTTCGATTTGGCTTTCACTTGTTGGTATATCTTGAGTTATGAAGTGTTTGCTAACTAAAGCAGGGAAGTACTTGTCAATTGAAAGAGTCTGGAATCTTTCTTCATCAACTCCGAAAACATCAGCTAGTTTGAAGAATCGAGTATCGTTTGGCTGATAATATGAGCTTGGTTCGCCAACGCCAATCAATCCTCCTCCATTTAGAACCCATTGACGCAAAGTTTCAACGAGTTGAGGATTCTTCCAAACTTCTCCGCCACTGTATGAAGTATTTACAGGACCTCCTGTAACAACTACGTCAATATCACTATCTATTCCGTGAGCTAATACATCTTCAAAACTAATGAATTTTACATTCACTCTCATTCCTGAAAGTGCTTCGAGAATTCCGTAGTATGAATATGTTTGCTTGTTTGGAAGTGCGTGTGCAACAGTGTACGCCATCCAAGAACGCATGCTTCCCCAAGCGTTTAGAATAGCAACATTTAATTCGCCTTCAGCTGCATGTCCGTGAGTTCTATCGTGAATATCGCGGAATTCGTTTGCAATATTTGTAACAGTATCTACAAACTTAGGGAACTTTGCAGCTAAAGATAAGTATCCGCCGTATCCCATTCGAGAAATCGGGGAGCGAAGAATAGCTCTACGAGCTTTACGCCAATTGTCTAAACCTTCAATGCTAGGATCGTTTCCTTCATAGAAAGTATCTGGGAAGAAGTAAGGAAGGAATCTGCCTTCAGTGTATTTAACGCCTGGAATGTCTGCAATCATGCGAGTTGTAGTTCCATCTCCAATTGATCCAACTACAGCGTCAAGTCCAAGTTCGTCAAATCCTTCTTTATATGGCTCTGTTCCAATCCATTGGTCGCCAAGGAACATCATTGCTTCTTTGCCATGAGCATGAGCCATGTCTACCATTGTTTTTACGTTTTTGCGCACGAATCGTGTTGTGAAGTCAATCCAATCACGTTGAGCTTTACGCGGGCAACGCCATGCGGAATTGTATGATCCTGCATCCACGAAATCTTCAGGTCTAAGTCTATACCCGTATTCTTTTTCAAAATCGTCAAGTGCTTCAGGTGAAACTGTGCAAGAGCATCCGAACCAATCAACTACTTTTTCTCTGTGTGATTCATCGAAAAGCAGAGTGAATTGATAGAAGAATGTAGTGAATCGCACAACATCTGTTTGAGGATTATCCTCTAGCCATTTCTCAAATGTTCGCATAACGAAATCGCGAGTTTTTTCATGATAAATATCAAATGGAATCTCGTGCTCTTTATCTCCCCAATTATTTGTGAGGTGATTATACATTTCAACAGGATCCCAAATAATATATGCAAGGAATGAAGCAGTGTATTCATGCATTGCAATAGTGTTATCTACTATTACGCTATGAGTTGATTTTTCTACTCTCCAAGATTCGCAAGGTACTATTTCTCCTGTAGTACGGTCAATTACTTCCCAATATTTATGAGGATTTGCATCATAATTTGGAGTTAGTTGCTCATTGAAGAAATGTTCCATAAGAGGGATGGTTGTGTTATTTGATTCCGCAAGTACCCTTTCACTTAATAAGTAGACTTGCGGAGTTTCATCCATGTGTAGAGTAATCCATTCGTTGTGTGCGCGAGTAGGGAAGTAAGCGCTGTAGATTTTTTTACCTAAGCTAAGAACTTCTTTATCTAATTGAGTTCCATCTGAATTGCGAATGGCATCTGCGCCCCATAATTCCGCGAGCTGCTTGGTTTTTTCTGCGAAGTTTGATTCGCTTGGCAACGTAAAACGTCCAGTCGAAGCCATAATAATCTATCCTTTCTCTCCCCATTGTGAGATTGAAATAAGTCCGCAACTACCTCGATTGCTAAAGTAAATGTTAGCATCCATAAAGTATTTTGTCAACGTTGCTGACATAAATATTTTATAATATTTTTATATAAAATTATTTGTGTTAAAGCCTTTATTGTTGTGCATGTAAATAAAATTTATCTTGTTATTTATTTTATATGTAATGGTAGTGTAATAGTTTTTATTGTATTGATGATATTCATAAAAATGAGTAATTCAAAATCGTAAAAAATAATCTTAATTTTATTTGTAAAATTAGTGTCATATTGAGTTTTGGCGAAAAATAGCTAGTTATAATAACAATAATAAAAGTAAAGAGCATTGACGAAATGATTGAAAAATGTATAATTATTTATAAGTATTTTTTGTTATATCACGTGTTGCTACAGTGTGGTAGTGTGATGCTCTTGAGTGGAGGATGAGATGAGTAATGAGATAATGAAGAAGTTACCTTCAGATATTAGGGTTAATAATATTTCAGCAATTTTTAGTTTGCTTTTCCCTACTAAACAAATGCCTAGAGTAGAGCTTGGTAATAAAATCGGTCTTTCACGCATGGCAACAAGTGAAGTTACAGGTGAAATGATACGAGATCATATTCTTCGCGAAGTCGGGGATGACGATCGTGAAGGACGCGGTAAACGTTCAAAAGTTTTGGCTATTGACACATCCTATTGGCGAGTTATAGCTCTAGATTTAACTGATTCATACGCATTTAAAGGTGCGATTATGGATTTGTGCGGAAGCATTATTAAGAGAATAGAAGTTTCTAGCACAAACAGCAGTGAAGAAAAAGTAGCTAAAATAATCGAATTATATAAAAGTTTGTCTTCTGCTACTGAAAGAAACATTTTAGGTATTGGCGTAGCTTTAGCTGGAATTGTAAATGAAGAAGGAACAGTCGTAAAATCTGTGCGTCTTGATTGGACTGATTTTCCAATTAAGAAGATTATTGAAGAAGCGACTGGTATTCCAACAATTGTCAGTCACGATACAAGTGTTTCGCTTGTTGCAGAAAGATTCTTTGGAAGAGCTACGCAAAATTCCATGCTCATAACTGTTGGCGGAGGTGTGGGCGCAAGCCTTTACATAAACGATAAGATTGTTACTGGTTCAACATTTTCTGCTGGTGAAATTGGACATATTATTGTTGATCCAGAAGGCGAAATGTGTGGTTGTGGACGCAAAGGGTGTGTAGAGTCCATGATTTCTGAGCCAATTTTGAGAAATCGTATAGCTAAAAATCCTTTAGACAGAGAAAATATACTCAGAGACGCTGGACGTACTCTTGGTCGAATAATGTCTGTACCTGTTGGATTACTTAACTTACATGATGTTGCTATTTATGGCGCATCAGATATAGTTTGCAATTGTTTCTTAGAAGGAATACGAGAAGAATTCCACAATAATATCTCGAATGGATATTGTGAGCCTCCAATTGTTTATCGTTGTTCTCAGGGAGAAGATTTGGTTTTGCGTGGACAAGGAGTGGAAGTAATTCGCAGAATGGTTCCTCTGATACATCGCGAAGGAATTGTTGCAAAAAAGTAGAAAATATAAATATTTTATTTTCATACGTTTGTTAAGCTTATCTCATATTGCTAAGTTTGTTCGTACGTGTTTAAAAACGCCGTCCTTTTATCAATTAAAGATATAAAGACGGCGTTTAGTTAATAGTCAATATGATATGAATTGCAATTTATTAGTTTTAAAAGCTTTATAAGTTTTATAAGCTTTATTAGCTTTATTCAATATCTCCTAATTTCTCAATCAACTTCATATTTTCACGATAATCCACAGGGCATGCGATTACGTCAACTCCAGATTTTTGTGCTAAAGCTTCGCTTAGCATATTGTATAAATCGTCAGGGTTTTTAACTACAGATCCTCTAGCTGAAAAGCTTTGTGCAAGCTTTACTACATCAGGATTTTTAAAATCAACGTATTCGTGTTCGCCAGCATGCAAATCCATTTTCCATTTAATTAAGCCATAAGCGTTATCTTCCCAAACTAAAATCACCATGCGCGCTCCAACTCGCACAGCGGTTTCAATTTCTTGCACATTCATCATGAAACTTCCATCACCCATAACTGCTAGTACAGGCTTTGTGTTCATTTTTCCTTCGCTATTTCGTATGAACGATGCTCCTACAGCTCCAGGAAGAGTCCAAGCCATTGTAGAAAGACTGTTATCTATTATGCAAGTATTCGGATGCATAGTTGGATACAATCTTGCCATCCACATTTTTAAAGCACCAGTATCTACAAGAACTGTTGTGCCTTCTGGAACTGCTCTACGAGTATCGTAAACGATTCTTTGCGGTTTCATAGGCATGCTTTCATCATGCTCAAATGAATGAAGCTCATCGCTTAACATTTGACGAATGCGAGGGTGGCTGACGTCAAAACTAATATTTTGCTGTTTTAACGTATTTGTAAGTGCTAACAAAGTCTGACTTATATCCGCCATAATATTCAGTGCAGCTGGATAGTGAGCATCTGTATCTTCCACAAAAGTATTTATGTGAATAATAGTTTTATCGTTATGCGGATTGATTTTCTTCGGATCAAATTGCTGAATTGAGAATCCTACTGCAATAATTAAGTCAGCTGTATCAAATGCAAAATTCTCATAATCGCGGTGCATGAATCCAACTACACCCAAAGCATTAGGGTGATTGTCTGGAAATACGCCTTTGCCTTCAAATGTAGTTGCTACAGGTACGTTAAGTTGTTCTGCGAATTTACGTAATTCTTCTTGCGCGTGCGATCTTGCAACGCCGTTTCCTGCAAGTATGATTGGACGTTTTGCTTGCTTTATAATCGAAGCAGCTTCGTTAATAGTGTCTTGAGCTGGAAGAATATGTAAAGGACGAGGTAGTGGAAGTGGCTTTGCGTCTACTGGCGCATCCATTTCACTAATATCTTCGGGTATAACAAGGCAAGTAGCTCCCGGGCGTTTACGTTGTGCTATAGAAAATGCTTTTCTTACCATTTCAGGAGCGGAAGCAGGAGCTAGCATCATAGAAGACCATTGAGTTATAGGTTGGAATAATGAAACTAAGTCAATAATTTGATGTGATTCTTTATACAAGCGAGATACATTTCCTTGAGCGCATAATGCTACAAGCGGAGTAGTGCTTGCGTTTGCTTGTGCAACAGGAAGAGTTAGATTCAAAGCTCCAGGGCCTAGAGTTGCTAAACATACACCAGGTTTTCCAGTGATATGTGCGTATGTTGCTGCCATGAATCCAGCGCCTTGTTCGTGTCTAGTTACTATAAAACGAATATGCCCATTTCTTTCTATAGCTTCTAGAAGAGGAATATTTTCTTCTCCTGGAATTCCGAAAATAACTTCAACGCCTTCGTTTACTAAACATTCAACAATCAAATCAGCTGTATTCTTAGTATGCTCAAGATTTTGCTGCTGATTTTGCGGCTGATTATTCTGCTGATTTTGCCACTTTGACGCTTCTTGATTTTTAAATTCAATAGCTTCTTGATTCAGATTATTTTCCATAACAGTTGCTCTCGCTTTTTATGGGCTACTTAATTCTACTTCATTATATTAGCTATATCAGTATTATCGAGCGATGTTATTGTTGCGCGTGTCTTAGAAAAAGGTCGGATTTTACGTTGTCTTATTTTTACTATTAACGCTTGTGTTTAAGGCTATTATACGTTGCAATTTCAACGATTTGGTCGGAAATAAAAATAAGAAATATGTGTAGTTTACGATACACTTAAAAAAGTTGTGTAAATTGTCACGGAGGAATAATGCGACGTTGGTTGCTGAACCTAGTCAAGTGTGAGACTATCCTTATCGTGGCTGCTGTTTTAGCTATAATTTCTTGTTTTTTTGTACCTCCGGATTCGCATTATCTCAGCTATATTCATACGAATACAATAGCTCAACTTATTGGTTTAATGATGGTAGTATGCGGATTTCAGCGTATCGGCGTTTTTAGAAGTATAGGATCTCGCTTACTTAGGCATGTGAAAACTGAGCGCGGATTAGTTATAGTACTTATGTCGCTTACTTTCTTTTCATCTATGTTTATTACAAACGATGTTGCGTTAGTTACTTTCGTGCCTTTTGCTATTTCTGTGCTAGTTATGGCTAATGCTGAAAAACATGCTATTTTAGTTATTACTCTTATGACTATTGGCGCAAATGTTGGAAGTATGTTTACGCCTATTGGAAACGCTCATAATCTGTATTTGACTGCTTTAACTAAGAAGTCTGCAGGAGAATTCATTAGCATTATGGCACCTTATACAATCACTTCAGCATTGTTGATGATTGTTTTTGCTTTTGTGTTTTTTAAGTCTACGAACGTAAAAGAATTTTCTGGATTGCATAGTGACGATATTGAACAAGGCGTTCTTGCTCCTTCTCAAGGTAAACCTAAACCAGATGAGATTCGTCTTATGGGTTATGGAGCAGGATTCAGTAAATGGCGTGTGTTAGTTTATTGTGCTTTATTTGCAATATGCTTGTGCGGTGTTGCTGGCTGGATTCCAGATTGGGCAATGATACTAATAATCGTGATTGCTTTTATTATTTTCGATAGACATGTATTCCGTTCGCTTGATTGGGCGCTTCCTCTTACATTTATTATGTTCTTTATTTTTATTGGTAATATGCGTAGAGTCCCAGGATTTACTGAGCTTGCCCAAATGTGGGTTGGAACGCATCCAATGGAAGTATCTATTGCTTCAAGCCAATTTATAAGCAATGTTCCAACAACTATTTTGCTTTCTGGATTCTGTGATAAGTGGAATCAACTTATTATTGGAACTAATTTAGGCGGAATGGGAACGCTTATTGCATCTATGGCTTCATTGATTTCATATAAAGGTATTACGAATAAGTATCCGCATAATAAGGGACGCTATTTGCTTATGTACACTTTAGTTAATCTGCTTTTCCTTGCTGTACTTGTTACGCTTGCGTGGATTATAGAAAAATAGTTTGTTTTTTGTTTCGTTTTTGATTTAACTTTGATTTTTGATTTTATTTTTGGTTTATTTTGAGTATGTTTTTGGTCTGTTTTTAACTTGTTTTTGAGCGATTTTAAAATTTATTATAAAATTTGCAAAATTTATTTCAAAAAATGCGAGTGTTATATTGAGTATTTGCTATACTTTCTTTTTGCGCCTCTGTAGCTCAATGGATAGAGCAACGGCCTTCTAATCCGTTGGTTGCGCGTTCGAATCGCGTCGGGGGCACGAAATCTGCTTTTTGCCTGCTTTTTGCTTGCATTTTGCGTACTATTTTCTTGCTATACGCTTTTTTATTTTATTTTTTATTTGAGTATTCGTTTTATAAGTAATATATCCCACTTATTTTATAAGTAATATATTCTCCTTAGCTTTGCGTAAAGTTAGCATTGCATGTCATGGGAGGTTATTGTGCAAGAAACAAAGCCAATTGTTGCAGTCGTAATGGGTTCCTCTAGTGATTGGGAAACTATGCGTCATGCTTGTGAAATTCTCGACAAATTCAAAGTTCCTTATATGAAACAAGTTATTTCTGCTCATCGTACTCCAGAGTTGATGGCTGATTTTGCGCATAACGCTCGTAAAAATGGTTTACACGTTATTATTGCTGGAGCTGGAGGAGCAGCGCATTTGCCTGGTATGGTTGCTGCTCAAACAACTCTTCCAGTTATAGGTGTTCCAGTTAAATCTCATGCTCTTTCAGGTTGGGATTCCTTACTTTCTATCGTGCAAATGCCGGGAGGAATTCCTGTTGCAACCACTGCAATTGGTAATTCTGGAGCAACTAATGCAGGCTTGCTTGCTGTAAGCATTTTGAGTACTACAGATAATGATCTTGCTAATGAACTTGAAAAGTATCGTGCGCAATTAAAAGCGAAAGTTGAGGAATCTAATGCCAACCTTATCTGAAGTAACAAATGGTACTGTTGAGCATTTAATGCCAGGAGCAACTATTGGAATTATTGGTGGCGGTCAGCTAGGGCGTATGATGGCTCTTTCTGCTCGATATATGGGCTTTCGTGTAGGAGTACTTGATCCAACTGAAAATTGCCCTGTATGCCAAGTAGCTGATTTTCAAATTGAAACAGATTACGATGATTTAGATGGTTTGCGTGAACTTGCGAAGCGTTGCGATGTTCTTACATATGAATTTGAGAACGTTAATGCAGATGCTCTTGATAAAGTTCGCGATTTGGTTGCTGTTCCTCAAGGAACTGACTTATTGCGTATAACGCAAGATCGTGTTTTTGAAAAAGAGTTTATAAATAATCACGGGACTGAAACTGCTCCTTGGTGTGAAGTCAATAATTTAGATGATTTAGATTCTGCTATTAGTGAGATTGGATTGCCTGCGATTCTTAAAACTCGTCGTGGCGGCTATGACGGTCATGGGCAAGATGTTCTTAAGACTCAAGAAGATGTGTCTAATATTCATAAACGTGTAGAAAAAGGTGAAAAATTCCTTCCATCTATACTTGAAGGATTTGTTGATTTTGCTTTTGAAGCTTCAATTCTTGTTTCTGGAAATGGCAAGGATTTTGTGACTTATCCTCTTGTAAAAAACGTGCATCATAATAGTATTCTTCATATGACTATTGCTCCAGCAATAGTGGATTCAAATGTTCTTAAAACTGCTCAAGATTTAGCTTTACGATTAGCTAAAGGATTTGAACTTGCAGGAACGCTTGGAATAGAGCTTTTTATTACTAAAGATAATCGCGTAGTAGTTAATGAGCTTGCGCCACGTCCTCATAATTCAGGACATTACACTATTGAAGCTGTAGATATGGATCAATTTGAAGCGCATGTTCGCGGTATTGTTGGATGGCCTTTGAAAACTCCTAAACTACTTTCTCCTGCTGTAATGGTTAATGTATTAGGTCAGCATGTTTGCGCTGTTCGTTCGATGATTTTAGAACATCCGCAATGGCATGTTCATGATTATGGTAAAGCTGAAATTCGTAAAAATCGTAAGATGGGACACATTACTGTTCTTTGCGATGATCCGATTAAGGCTGCTAAAGAGCTAGATTCTACTGGTTGTTGGGATGATGAATTAGACTAACCTAATATTGTGCGCAGCTGCCGCATAATTTTCCTCTATTAAAGTTGAATTAAAGCAGAATTAAATCTGAATTAAAGTTGAATATTTATTTGTTTAATCAACATTATTTAACTTATGTAGAGGTTTATTATGCGGTATTATTGTTTTTTAGAGTTGTCGTATTTGTGAAAGGAACGCTATATATGGTAGGTTCTCAGCCAGTGAGAAGGCATACAAAGCAGAAAGAAACCTTATTGGGGTTTTTGCGGCAATCTCGTAATTTTGTTTCTGCTCAAGATTTACATAGATTTTTAACTGATAATGGTGAGATTATTGGTTTAGCTACTGTTTATAGACAACTTAATACTCTTGCTCAGAGTGGGGAAGTAGATACAGTTAGATTTAACGGTCAGCAATTATTTAGAATTTGTGATGAGAATACTCACCATCATCATCTTGTTTGTGAACATTGCGGTAAAACTGTTGATATAGAGCCTCCGGATGACGAAGGTTGGATTCATAAAATCGCTGATTCGTATGGTTACACTGTTATAGATCACACTCTCGAAGTTTTTGGATTGTGTTCTGAGTGTCGTAAGTGACTTTTTAAGTTGCCAAACATAGGCAAAAAATAATATAAAAAAGGGAGTCTATAAGGACTCCCTAAACATAAAAATTATATTTACGTCATGCGAAGAAGCATTTTGCTGCTATGCAAGCGAGTATTACTAATACGATAGACGCTAAGAAACTTGCTGCAAAAGCCCAGCGACCCTTCTTGAAAATAGCCTTGAAGTTTACGTTAATTCCGAGAGCAGCCATAGCCATTCCGAGGAAAATGTATCCAGCTTCAACAAGAGTTGAATGATGTGCTGCTATGAAAGGTACGTAAGTTCCAATAACGGATGCTGCAATGAAACCAAGCATAAACCATGGGAAACTAATTTTATGCTTTCCACCATTTTCAACTTTGCTGTGACGAGCATTCCACCAAATTGCAATGAAAATTGATGCTGGAACAAGCATAAGAACTCGCGAGAGTTTCATTATTGTTGCAGCATTGATACTAACGGATGCTCCGCCAGCTGCAGTATTGATACTATCGAATGCTCCGCCAGCTGCAACAGCATGTGCGATTTCGTGAAGTGAAGCGCCAGAAGCAATGCCAAGCTGCTGCTTAGTCATACCAAAATGAGGAAGAATGAAGATTTCAGCAAGAGCGTAAATTGTACCCATAATTGCAACAGTTGCAACAGCCATAACTTCGTTTTGTTCTTTCTCATCTTCCTCTTCTGGAAGAACTGGCATTGATCCCGAAAGTCCCATAACTGCGGCTGCACCACAAATGCTTGTGCCGCCTGCTGTAAGCATTGCAAGTTGTGGGTTTACTTTCATAAGTTTTGCAATGTTGTATGTTACGAAAATCATTATTGCAACTAATATTGCTGCAATCGGTAAGCATTTAATGCCTTTCGTAAATAGATCATGCAAATTCAGATTAAAGCCTAGGAGAATAATTCCAAGGCGAAGAAGTTTGTTTGCAATCAAGCCTGCTGCGCTTTTAACGCCTGCGCGTCTTGAATCATTATTCTTTTTGTATGCGTGCAATGGCAGCTGCAGAGCCATGCCAACGAGCAACGCAATAATAAGAGCACCCAGTAATTGTAATCCTGGATAGTGTTTAAGCCAGCTGCCAATAAAGGAAGCTAGAAGTGTTAATACAGCAATGAGAGCCATATCGATGGTGCAGATTTTCTTTTTCCATGTATCAAAGAAATTAACCATTTAGCTCATTATTCTCTCATAATCGGACAAAAGATAACAAAATAACAACTAAAACTTTGATTATCTATTTTTAATTGCATATTTGTAGCGAAAAGTTTAACAACACGCCGAACATGAAAATTACAGAAATGAACATAATAAATCATTATTTATCTTTTCGTTTTGCGTGTTAGTTTGATGTGTGAGTTTGAGTGTGGAGTATGTTGCGTTTTACAGGAGTTATTGGATCTTCTATCTGTGAATATTTGATATTGAGTATTTTGCGCTCGCGAAGTTTGTTTGACTTTAGTTCCTGAATTCAGTTCTCTTAAACATAAGTGAGTAATTATAAACATTAGTTGGTGATTTTTGCATACTTTTCGACACACCGGTTTTGCTTGAAATTCCAACAAAATTTCGTTATAAATTTGTAATTTCTTTTTTGTACTCGACACTTAGCTTTTACAACATTAGAATGTCCTCTGGCATATGGGTCGGTGGTGCAATGGAGACCTCCCAGAAGCTGCCATCCCAGCGCTCGACGAGTGCTTGTTTTTTTAGCGACACTTGTTTACAAAGCATTTTATATAGCTTGTTTTTGCAAGGAGAAGAAATGAATTCGTTGTTCACGTGGCAGCTTCACGGCGATGGTAAAAAATTACAACCGGGCGAAGTTGTGGAGCCAGATGAGCGTTTAACATGGACTCGTACTGCTGGTATTGGTGCTCAGCATGTTATTGCAATGTTTGGTGCAACATTCTTAGTGCCTATTCTTACTGGCTTTGATCCATCAACTACTTTGATGTTCACTGCTCTTTCAACGGCACTGTTCTTACTTATTAACGCAAATAAGCTTCCTAGTTATCTGGGAAGCTCTTTTGGTCTTATAGCACCTGTTATGGCTGTGACAGCTGCTCATAAAGGCATTGCTGTTGCAAGCTTTGGAATTATGTGCACTGGTATTCTGCTTGCTCTTATTGGTGTGCTTGTACATTTTGCTGGAGCAAAGTGGATTGACATTATTATGCCGCCTGTTGTAAACGGTGCAATAGTTGCAATTATCGGTTTTAATTTAGGACCTGCTGTGTGGAGCAACTTCCAAAAAGCTCCAGATACAGCGTTAGTAACATTAGTTGCTGTTATGCTTATTGCAGTAATCTTCCGTGGTCTTCTAGGCCGTTTGAATATTCTCTTAGGTGTTCTTGTTGGCTATGCTTATGCTTGCTACAACGGACAAGTTGATTTTTCTAAGATTGAGAAAGCTCCTTGGATTGGTTTGCCTAACTTCCACACTCCAAAAGTTGATTTCTCTGTTCTTCTTATGTTCTTGCCTGTTGTACTTGTGCTTATTGCTGAAAACGTTGGTCACGTTAAGTCTGTAGCTCAAATGACTGGTCGCGATTACGATTCAAAGATTGGCACTGCATTGTTTGCAGACGGTTTGGGTACTGCTATTGCTGGATGCTTCGGTGGTTGTGGTACTACTACGTACGGTGAAAATATTGGAGTTATGGCTGCAACTAAAGTTTATTCCACTGCAGCTTATTGGTGTGCAGCAGCATTTGCATTCATCTTAAGCCTTTGCCCTAAGTTTGGCGCTGTTGTCAATTCTATTCCAGCTGGTGTTTTAGGTGGTGTTACTACTTTGCTTTACGGCATGATTGGCATGATTGGTGTGAGAATCTGGGTTGAAAACAAAGTGAACTTCGACAAGCCAGTGAATATTATGATTGCTGCAATCGTGATGATTATTGGTATTGCTAACTTCCAATTTGCTGTTTCTGGAATTCAATTCAATGGTATTGCAATCGGAACTGTTGTTGTGCTGGTTGTATACCACTTATTGAAGGTTATTGGTAAGCTCACTGGAACAATTGCTAAAAACGATCCAGATGTAGCTTAGTTTTATAATTTGATTTAATCTAATTTAATCTGATTTTCTTTAGCGCGCTCGTATTTTGAGAATTAACTCAATTTACAGCGCGCTAAATTTGTTATAACGTGCTTACCATAATGTATACTTAAAAATCTTTGAGTCGTATATTGAAGATAAGGAAGTGGAAGTTGTTAAATTCTGTGTCAAAAAAACAGGATTCTTCTTCTAAAGAGCATTCGAATAGGAAATTAGTAATATTTAAAGCATTTGATACTGCTTTTCCGTTCACTATACCGATTTGTGCTGGATATATGTTTCTTGGTATTTCTTATGGAATGCTAATGCATGCAAAAGGTTTTTCAATATGGTATCCAATTTTAATGAGCATACTAATATATTCCGGCACAATGGAATTTATTACTCTTGACTTATTCTTCTCTTCTTTCGACCCATTTTCTGCGCTAGTTTTAGCATTAGCTGTAAATGTCAGACATATTTTCTACGGCTTAACAATGCTAAAACCATATAAAGGTGCTGGAATAAAAAAGTTCTTTATGATTTTCGATATGACTGATGAAACATTTGCTGTAAATTCATCTGCTAAAATTGCAAAAAACGTAAACAGACAATGGTTTATGTTCTTTGTTTCTATTCTAAATCATTCCTACTGGATTATTGGTGCAATAATAGGCTGGCTTGTTGGTAGCATTTTGCCAATCAATATGAAAGGTATTGAGTTTGTTTTAACAGCATTGTTCCTAGTTATTTTTATTGAGCAGTGGCGTTCTAGTAAACATCATATTGTACTTATTCTTGGTGTTGTTATTTCTGTTGTGGCACTTTCATTTCTTGGCGCGAAAATGTTTATGATTCCTTCTCTAGTAACATTTTTGATAGTATTTATTATTTTTAGAAAATATTTTGAAAAATTATGCGTAAATTATAGTGACGATCCAGTTGTATCTAGTGAAAATTGCGAATCAAAAAAGGCGTAAATGTTATGAGTATGAACGTTTTTCAAAGCATAATAATTATTATTGTTGCAATTATTGGAACAGCATCAACTCGTTTTGCTGCATTTTGGATATTTCCAGAATCTAAAAAACCTCCTAAAATCGTGCGATATCTTGGAAGTATTCTTCCGTATGCTATGAGTGGTCTTTTATTAGTGTATTCGCTTAAAACTACTAATATTTTAAGTGGTTCTCATGGTCTTCCAGAAGCAATTTCGCTGATAGTAGTTGCATTACTTCATTGTTGGCGTAAAAATATGCTACTTTCAATCGCGTCTGGAACTATAACATACATGTTTTTAGTGCAATGCATATTCGTGTAATCAATTTTTGTGATTATTTAATAAAAGGATGCTTTATATAGTATTCTTAAAAATATGATTTACTCAATTTTGAAAGCTTTGCTTATTGTAGCAGGATTTGTACTTGTTTCTGTTATAAAAAAATATGGAAACAGTAAAAATAGTAATAGTTTTTACAATAAAGCTAGTAAACTCATGTCTTTCAATAGTAGTGAGTCTTCTAAAAATAATTATTCTAAAGATGACGAGTTGGATGACAATAATCAAGATCCTGAAATTTTAGATATTAGTAGTGATGAGAATAATAGTAGTACGAGTGATTTTTCTATGAAAAGTAAACTAAATTCCGCAAAAAAGTGGCATTGGATTATTATTTGTGCAGTATTGATCGTAGTTTTTGCTATAGCTGTAGTATTTGGCCTTGCAAAGTTTGTAACTGATTGCATGTGGTATTCTCAACTTGGATTTGAGAGCGTTATTTGGATTCAGTTAGCCTCAAAGGTGGGAGTATGGGCGCTTTACACTATTTTAATGGCTGCATTTGGATATCTTTCAGCATCTTTAGCTATTCGTAAACGACCAGATAGTTCAGATGGAACTCGCATTAGCATTAAAGGTAATGTTATTGAAATCAAGAAAGGTGTAAGTTCAAAAATTGCATTCCATGTTGCTGGAATTGTTTCTTTAATAGCTGGAGCGATTTTTGGATCACAATTTTACACTCATTGGGCGCAAATTTTACTTATGTTCCATGCTCAAAAATTTGGAATTAAAGATCCTCAGTTTGGTATTGATAATGGTTTTTACGTGTTCGTTCTTCCTGGCTTAAGATTGTTTATAAAAGCATTCGTATTACTTTTAGTATTCGCTTTGATTTTCTCTATAGCAACTCACTTATTCATGGGTGCAATTCGTATAACTATGCCTATAAAAGGTAAAGGTATATTCAGTATTACTAAAAATGCTCGTCGTCAAGTAGCTGCTTGGTTTATGCTTGTTATTACTTTTTTCACTGTTTCGCAAATAATAGATATTTTTGGAGCAGTTACTTTAGATGGTCCTAGAATTACAGGCGGATTGTATACAGACATGAACGTTTCAGTTCCGCTAGATATTGTTATGGCTGTATTGACGTTTATTGCTGGCGTTGTTATATGTGCTTGGTTATTAAAATCGCATTCTCTTTGCGGCGATGTTCCTTTAGGCACTCGTTTTGTTGCTGCTTTGAAAGCTTGGAAAACTCCATCTATAACAATTGCTTCTCTTTTAGCTTCATCGATTATATTGACTTTAGTTATTCCAATGCTGACTCAGCGTTTTAAAGTTGCGCCGAATGCGCAAGAGCTTGAAGCAAAGTATATACAGCGAAATATTGACGCAACAAAGTTTGCTTATGGTTTGAATGATGTTAAGAAGGAATCATATAACGCAACTTCTACAGGAAAGTCTGGAGCTCTTGCAAAAGAAGCAGAATCCACTGCGCAAATTCGTTTGCTAGATCCTCAAGTTACTTCTCCAACATTCCGTCAATTACAACAATCTAAGCAATATTACACTTTTGCAGATACGCTTTCAGTAGATAAATACGATATTGACGGTGTGAGTCAAGATACAGTTATTGCTGCTCGTGAGCTTGATTTAGACGGTAATGACAATCGAAATTGGGTGAATGATCATACTGTTTATACTCACGGTTATGGAATTGTTGCAGCTTATGGTAATAAAGTGACAACAGATGGTCAGCCACAATTCATGGAATATGGAATACCAACTCAAGGCAAGCTTACAAAATTGCAAAAGTATGAGCCGAGAATTTATTTCTCTCCAAATGCTCCAGAGTATTCGATTGTTGGCTCTCCAAAAGGTACTTCTCCTTGGGAATTTGATTATCCAACAGGTTCTAAAGGTGCATTAACTACTTTTAAAGGCAATGGTGGACCAAGTTTAGGTAGTTTCTTATCTAGACTTTTCCATGCTATTCGCTTTGAATCAGATCAGATTCTATTTTCAGATCGCGTGACTAAAAATTCTCAAATTTTGTATGATCGAAATCCTAAAGCTCGCGTATCTAAAGTTGCTCCTTACTTGACTTTAGATGGTAGAGTCTATCCTGCTGTTGTTGATGGAAGAGTTAAGTGGATTGTTGACGGATACACTACTTCTGATGCTTATCCATACTCTCAAATGACTGATTTTGGTAAAGTAACTCAAGATTCTACTACTACAACGTCTAATTCGATTAAAGGTTTAACTAATCAGCGTGCAAATTACATTCGTAATTCTGTAAAAGCTACAGTTGATGCTTACGATGGTTCTGTTGATTTGTATGTTTGGGATACTAAAGATCCTGTTATTAGAGCTTGGAGATCGATTTTCCCTGGTCATTATCATGATATTTCAAAGATTTCTGGAGATTTAATGAAGCATTTACGTTATCCAGAAAGCTTGTTTAAAGTTCAACGTTATTTGCTCGCAAAGTATCATGTAGATAGTGCAAGTCAGTTCTTCTCTGGGGAAGATTTTTGGCAGACTCCAGTTGATCCTACTGAATCTCAGCAAGCTCAGAATGAAGATATTTTGCAGCCTCCATATTATTTGACTTTGCAAACAGGAGATGCAAAGAAACCTGTATTCTCTCTTGTTTCTACATATATTCCTGCAGGTAGGATTACGCGAGAAATTCTAACTGGTTTCCTTTCAGTAGATTCAGATGCAGGGGATACTCCTGGTAAAATTTCTAAGAATTATGGAAAGATTCGTTTGCAAGAACTACCTAAAGTTTCTAACGTTCCAGGTCCTGGACAGGCTCAAAATAATTTTAATGCGAATGCAAATGTGTCTAAAGAATTGAATTTGCTTGAATCTGGTTCTACTAAAGTTAAGCGTGGAAATTTGCTTACTTTACCACTTGGTGGCGGATTAGTTTACGTTGAACCTGTTTATGTGCAATCTAGCGGTTCTACAAGTTATCCGTTGCTTAAAAAGATTTTAGTTGCATTTGGCGATCAAGTTGGATTTGCAGATACCTTAGATGAAGCTCTTAATCAAGTATTTGGAGGAAATTCTGGAGCTTTAGCAGGAGATGCGTCTAATAATCCTTCTGGATCTAAGGATTCTAAGGATTCTAAAGATTCTAAAGATTCTTCTGCGAATGCAGATTCTAAGGGTTCGTCAAAGAATACTTCTATGAGCAACAAATCTAAAGCTGCGCTTAAACGTGCTGCTAAAGCTTTGAAAGATTCTGATGATGCGCTCCATTCAGGTGATTGGAAAGCTTATGGAGAAGCTCAAAAAGAGTTGAAAGATGCTATTAACGAAGCTATGTTAGATGAATCTATAAAGCAATAATTTTAGTGATTTACGCTTGTGATTTTTCCAGTGATTTTACGCTAGTAGTTTTTGGCTTTTACGCTAGTAATTTTACGTTAGTGATTTTACGCTAGTAGTTTTTAGAAGATTCTATTTTAGTATCTTTTAGTATCTTTTAGGAGATTTTAGACGATTTATAATTGATTATCAGGATCTTCATCATCGCTTTGAGGTCCTAAAAGAATCCTTTCGCATACTCTAATAATTAGCATTAAAATTGCTGTGAGAGCAATTATTGCGATTGTAGCAGAGAAAATAAGCGGAGTTCTAAAAGAGTTATAAGCGAACTGAAGCCAAATTCCTAAACCGTTTCTAGCTCCAAGATATTCAGCTGTAGCGGCTGTTGAAAAAACATATGCTGCACTAATTCTTATTCCGCCAAAAATTTGTCTAGCTGCTACGCGTAATTTAACATGCCATAAAGTCCAAGTTTGGCTAGCTCCGCAAGTTAGCGCAACATCAGTGTAAAAACTTGGTACTGCATCCAGTCCGCGAATAGTTTGTACTGCAATAGGGAATACGCTGAAAATCATGACTATTGCAATCTTCCCTGACATTTCAAATCCAAACCAAATCAAAAAAATCGGCGCAATTGAAATAAGTGGCATAGTTTGAGCTGCACAAATAAGTGGGAATAGTGCAGATTTAACAAGCTTAAAAACGTGGAAAGTAACTCCTAAAAGAATGCCTATTATAATCGCAAGCGAAAAACCAATAATAGTTTCCTGAGCTGTTATTAACACAGCTGGAAATAATGTTGGTAATGTTTCAATCGTTGCTTTAGCAATAGAAGTTGGAGTTGGAATAAGATTTTCCGATATTTTGTTGCATTCGCAAGCTAGTTGCCATAAAACTAGCACAATAACTATTGATATTGGAGTTGGCAGATATTTTATAAGAATATTCTTTAAACGCGAGCGCGCCATATAGTTCTATTCCTTTCAATAATGCAATTGCTGCCCCAATTGCGTGTTCAAGCATGTTTGAATTGTATTCATTAAATTAAATTAAACCAAGTTTAGTAAATACATTCTATTAGTACCGTTGAACCAGATTTATTTTATATTTGTCGTTTGAATAATGCATAATCTAAATGTTTCGTGAGTCAATGTGTGGCAAACTGCGCGTATTTATAAATAAACGCGGGGGCATTGAACGGCGCGGGTGAGGCCCTTATTACCGTTTTCTGCCAATCTTGTGTCACTTTCCCAGAAAACGGTAAATGAGAATAAAGTAGGGAACTCATGAATATGCGTGCTATTAAACGCTTGTTTGCAGCTTTTCTTTCGATCTGTTGTTTGTATTCATTTGCTGCATGCACATCTTCTAATCAAAATAAGAATAAGAATCTTCAAAAAGTATCTTTTATGCTTTTTTGGGCGCCTGACACAAATCATATTGGTATTTATGTAGCAAAGAATAAAGGCTGGTTTAAGGATGCAGGTTTAGATGTAGATATTCTTGCTGTTGCTCAAACTGGTTCTGAGCATGCTGTTGATAGCGGTGCTGCAGATTTTGCTCTTAGCACACTAACTAATGTTGCTGATTTTTCAACTAAGGGAGCAAATCTTGAGCAAGTAATGCAAGTTCAACAAAAGCCAAGTGCTATTTGGTGTTCTCTTGCAAAGAACAATAAGATTCATTCTCCTAAAGATTTTGATGGACGTACTTTTGCTACATTTGGCTCTGCAGAAGGTGATGCAGTGATTCGCCGTATGATTCAACATGATGGCGGTCAAGGCAAATTCGATAAAGTGACAGTTGGTACTTCTACTTTCCGCACGCTTGAATCTGGTAAAGCTGATTTTGGCGGATTTTATGGCACTTGGGAAGGTGTTCAGTCGGAGATGTTTGGACCTAAACTTCGTTGCTTTAAGGAAGGCGATTATGGTGTTCCAGGACAGCCGGATACGATTGGCATAATAACTAATAAGAAAACAGTAGCTAATAACCCTAAGCTTGTTCGTGCGTTTGTTAAAGCTGCAAAGCGCGGTTATGAGTATGCGTATGCTCACCCAGATGAAGCTTCAGATATTCTTGTCAAAGAAGCAAAAGATGCAAATCTTGATCCAAAGTTTGTTAAGCGTAGTATGAAGATGATTGTTGATGGGCAATATTGGGGAAGTAAAGCTGATCTTAATAGTGGAAAGTTTGTTTTTGGTACAAGCGATGTTAAGGGTGCTCAAGATTACTTTAATTTCTTAAGTAAAGAAGGAGCATATACTGATTCTAACGGTAAAGTTACTAAGCAATTGCCTGATGCTAAAAAACTTTCTACAGATGAGTTTTTGAAATAGTTAAAAGTCTGTTATGTGATGTTTCTTAGTTAGATAATCATCAATTTTATATGATAACTAGTTTAGAAATAATTTAAAAATTATCTTACTATTGGCTAATCTCTTGCTAGAATAGGCAAAGGTATATGAGGGCGTATCAACATAACGTTAATGTGTTATGTATTTGATTCGCCCTTTATTGTTTTGACTTTGCGTATTGTTGTTTTAAGTTAGAAATAATAGAACAATATGAAGAAATGAAAACGGGGATATTATGGCATCAGATTTTTGGCTTATTGCAGGACTTGGAAATCCTGGCGCAAAATATGAAGGAACTCGTCATAATATGGGTTTCATGGTTGCTGACGTAATAGCTGAGCGTTGGTCAATTTCATTTTCGGATCATAAAGGTTTAGCTAAACTTGGCAAAGGAGTTATGAATCTTGATGGTAAGATTGCAAAATTCTTTCTTGCTAAGCCGCTCACTTTTATGAATGATTCTGGAGCAGCTGTATCTTCAATTAGTTCGTATTATCAAATTGAGTCAGATCATATTGTTGTAATTCATGACGATATGGATTTAGATTTTGGAAGAATTAAAGTAAAAGAGGGTGGATCTGCAGGCGGACATAATGGTATTCGCTCAATCGATCGGTCTCTTTCAACTCCTCATTATGCAAGAGTTAGAATGGGAGTAGGTCACGCTCAACGTGGAGCTCATGCGCATGATAATACTGTTAATTGGGTGTTGGGCGGATTTGGGGCAGCTCAAAAATCTGAGCTTCCTAATTTTCTTGCAGATGGTGCTGATGCTGTTGAAAGCGTGATTTTCCGCGGTCTTGCAGCAACTCAGGAGCGTTTCAATGGTCGCTGATGATGAGTATCTTAAATCTCATTTTAAGTCGAGTGAATCATTTCAGCTTCCTTACGTATTGAATGATATATGTAAAAAAGATAAAGTATTCTCTTTGCTTGCTTCAGGAGATATATACGATTATTTAGACTCAGATTTTAAGATTCCAAAATCTAAAAAATTAGATTTTGAAAGCTTTAAAAATAGTAAAAGTGAATCTAAATCACATGAATCTAAAGTTATAGATTCAAATAATTCTAATATTTACTCGCTTACTATTAGCGCTCCTTTAGGCATAAGACCTGCTTTAGCGATAGAAGTATCTAAGATTAAACCTGTTGTGATGATCGTGCCTTCTGAGCGCGATGCTAAAGATACTGTAACATCTCTTAGAGCTTGGGATAATGGTAATGCTCACAATATTGAACAATTAGCAGCTTGGGAAACTTTACCTCACGAACGTCTTTCGCCTAGAGCAGATACTGTTGCAAATCGAATGGCTGTTTTTCGTCGTCTGTGTCATCCTAATAATAATGATTCGATGTTTGGGCCAATAAAAATACTTGTAGTCCCTGTTCGTTCTCTTATTCAGCCTGTTGTTTCTGGTTTAGGTGATATTGAGCCTTTGGTTTTTAAGCGCAATCAAGAGATTGCTATGGAATATGTAATTCGACGTCTTATAAACCAAGCATATTCTCGCGTGGAATTAGTTATGGAGCGTGGAGAGTTTGCTGTTAGAGGTGGAATTATTGATGTTTTCGTACCTACTATGAGTCACCCTATTCGTATCGAATTTTTTGGTGATGAAATAGAAACAATTAAAGAGTTTCACGCTTCAGATCAGCGTACATATGGAGAAAATATAGACAGCGTATGGGTTACGCCTTGTAGTGAATTGTTATTTGATGATGAAGTTCGTGTTCGTGCTAAAAAACTTATAGGTTCTATACCTAATGCAGAAGATATTTTAGAATCTGTTGCAAATTCTATACCTGTTGAGGGTATGGAATCTTTAATGCCTGTTCTTGCGAAGAATATGCAGCCAATGTTTAATATGCTTCCTAAGAATTCAATTATTATGATTTCAGATCCAGAAAAATGTAGGAGAGCTGCAGAAGATTTATCTAGAACAGCAAACGAATTTTTGGCAGCTAGTTGGCATGTTGCTGCAACTGGTCACGGATCGGGTGCTCCTATTAGCTTTGATCAAGCTAGTTTCCTTGATTTTGATTCTTCTATAAATTCTTTGTCGTATGCAAATCATGATATTTGGAATCTCACATCATTTGGTATTGATAAAACTATTCCAAATAATATTGATTTGCCAATTGAAAATGCTAAAGAATTTCGTGGCGATGCGTCTAAGATTTCTAGTGGAATATCTGGATTGATTGACGAAGGTTATAAAGTTATTGTAACAGCTTCTGCGCCTGGTGCTTTATCTCGTATATCTCGTTCGATTTATGAAACTGGTGTTGCAAGTTTTAGCAAAATTGTTTCTTGTATTTCAGATGGTTTTGTAGATACTGCTGCGAAAATTGCACTTTTTACTGAGCGTGATTTAACAGGTCATAGTGCTAGTTCTAGCCAATTGAAAACACCTCAACGCCGTAAAAAATCTATTGATTTAATGGAGCTTAAACCAGGGGATTTTGTTGTACATGAGCAGCATGGTATAGGTCGTTTTATTGGCATGAAACAGAGAGAAATATCAACAGGTAATTCTCATGCAACTAGAGAATATTTGGTTATTGAATATGCTCCAAGTAAACGAAATTCTCCTGCTGATAAACTTTTTATACCAACTGATCAGCTTGATTTAGTGAGTAAATACATTGGTGCTGAAATACCAAAGCTTAATAAGCTTGGAGGTTCAGATTGGGCTCAAACTAAAGCAAAAGCGCAAAGTCATGTCAGAGATATTGCAGAAAATCTAATCAAATTATATTCTGCGCGTGCTTCTTCAAAAGGTTTTGCTTTTAGTGCAGATACTCCTTGGCAAAAAGAGCTTGAAGATGCTTTCCCTTATCAAGAAACTCCAGATCAGTTGACTACTATTGATGAAGTAAAAGCAGATATGGAAAAGTCGATTCCTATGGATCGATTGATTTGTGGGGACGTTGGATTTGGTAAGACAGAGATTGCTTTGCGTGCTGCTTTCAAAGCTGTTCAAGATTCTAAACAAGTTGTTGTTCTTGTTCCTACAACTCTTTTAGTTCAGCAACATTATGAAACTTTTACATCTCGTTTCGAAGGTTTTCCTATAAAAGTTGCTGCTATGAGTAGATTCCAAACTTCTAAGCAGCTTTCAGAAACTATTGATGGTCTAGCTGATGGAAGCGTTGATGTTGTAATTGGAACGCATAAATTGCTTAATCCTAGTATTAAATTTAAAGATTTAGGTTTAGTGATTATTGATGAAGAGCAACGTTTCGGTGTTGAGCATAAAGAAACGTTAAAAGCTTTGCGAACAAACGTTGACGTATTAAGTCTTTCTGCAACACCTATTCCTAGAACTTTAGAAATGGCTGTAACTGGCATACGTGAAATGTCAACTTTAGCTACTCCTCCAGAAGATCGCCTTCCTGTTTTAACTTATGTTGGTTCTTATGATGAAAAGCAGGTTGTTGCGTGTATTAAAAGAGAATTGTTGCGTGGAGGACAAGTATTTTATGTTCATAATCGAGTAGAAGATATTTCAAGTGTTGCATCTAAAATTCATGAGCTTGTTCCTGAAGCAAGAGTAGCTGTTGCTCACGGTAAGATGGGCGAAAAGCAACTTGATGCAGTAATACGAGATTTTTGGCATAGAGATATTGACGTTCTTGTATGCACTACGATTATTGAAACTGGTCTTGATATTTCTAACGCGAACACGCTTATTGTTGATCATGCAGATAGATTTGGGCTAAGTCAATTACATCAATTGCGTGGAAGAGTTGGTAGAGGACGCGAGCGCGCTTATGCTTATTTTCTTTATGATCCTTCTAAGCTTATGACTCAGCAAGCTCACGATAGATTAGCAACAATTGCTCAGCATACTTCTCTTGGTTCTGGTTTTGATGTTGCAATGAAAGATTTAGAATTGCGCGGAACAGGTAATTTATTAGGAGATGCACAAAGTGGACATATTGAGGGAGTTGGATTTGATCTTTACGTTCGTATGGTTTCTCAGGCTGTTGAAAAGTTTAAAGAGCCTGAGCGTGTGCAAGAAGTATCTACTTGTATTGATTTGCCAATAGAAGCGTCTATACCAACTTCTTATATTGACAGTGATAAATTGCGTTTAGAAGCGTATCGAAAGCTTTCTTATGCTCGCAATGATGAAGATTTGAAAGAAATTAAAGACGAATTATCTGACCGCTACGGTAATCCTCCTAAATCTTTTGAAGCTTTGTGCGATGTTGCTAGATTGCGTTTTTCTGCTAGTAAATTAGGTATTACTCAAATTGCTGCACAAGGGAAATTCGTGAGAATTATAGGATTAAGCCCTAAAGAATCGTTGTTAATGCGTTTGAAGAGGATTTATAAGGGGATACAATATCGTCCTTTAACACATATGCTTATTATTCCTGCTCCATTTGAATCATCATTGGGTTCTGTTTGTATGAGCGAATCTGAAGTACTTGAATGGACTAAGCAATTGCTTTCAGATTTAGCTTGGTAATTTTAGTGTGATTTATTGCAATGCAAGTCTAAGTTCGTCTTCTATAATCGTATGATTTTCTGGACGTTTTTGCGAGTCAAGTTTAGTGCGGTCAATATTCCACTCTTTAGCGATAACTCCATTTTTCATCATAAGAATTCTGTCTGAAAGACGAACTGCTTCAGAAATATCGTGAGTTACCATTATTACTGTCCAGCCATGTTTTTGTTTTAAGTTATCTAAAAGATCTTGCATGTCTAGTCTAGTTAAAGCGTCTAAAGCGCCAAAAGGTTCGTCTAATAATAATAATTCAGGATTATGAACTAAAGCTCGCGCTAATGAAACTCTTTGTGCTTGTCCTCCTGAAAGTTCTGAAGGCCATTTGGATTCACAATCGTTTAGTTGCATATCTTTAAGCGCGTTTTGTGCAATAGTTTTAAGATTAGATTTATTACCTTCCATTCCAAAAATCACATTTTGCCATACTGGTAACCATGGTATAAGTCGTGCATCTTGGAATCCTATTGCTTGATGTTGCGTGACTTTTATCGTTCCGCAATCTGGTTTTATTAAGTTAGAAATCACTTTAAGAAGTGTTGTTTTTCCGCAACCAGATCTACCTATAAGTGAGATAAACGTTCCACTTTGAATCGTGCACGTAATGTCTTTCAGTATTTCTTTATTTTCCTGAAAACTAACGCGTATGTGCTGAAGATTAACGCACTCATAGTTATTTGAATCGTTAATTTCAATAGAAGATTTTGCCAAATCTTGTGATTTAGTTTGCAAATCAGCATACGAATTCTTTGTTATCACGTTTATCTCACTATGTTAGAAATGTAAAGTGTGTTTGTATTTAATCACTTAGTGCAATCAATAGTTGATTTAGTGAAGTCAGGAACGGATTTAATAAATCCATATCTAACTTCCTGCTCAGCTTGTTTTGTCAACATTTCGCGACCTTTTGCATCAATTGGAAGAATGTCTGGAACGTAGAACTTTGCGACTTCTTTAAGCGTGCTTTCAGATGCACCAAATTCTTTATAAGCGTTAGTGATCACGCTAGGATCTTTCTTTGCTTTTTGGGCTTCCTTAACTAATGCGCGATACATTTTCTTAACTAAATCTGGATGCTTTTTAGCAAATGATGCAGAAACCATGTGTATAGAAACGTTTAGATTTCCATAATCTTTAGCATTAACAATTCGTTTTGATCCTGGAGTCGCTATTGCTGCTGCTAAATTCTGGTCAAATGTTGCTAGTGCGTCAATCTTTTTAGTTGTGAAAGCTACTTGGAAGTTTTTAGGACTCATTTCAACTTCTTGAACTTTAGAAACGTCTAGTCCAGCTTTTTCAAATGAACGGTGAATTACGTAATCTCCAGTTCCACCTTTAGCTATGATTCCAATTTTCTTTCCATACAAGTCTTTTAGTGTTTTAATACCGCTATTAGGAGCTGCTACTATTCCTTGAGAATCTCCGTTGTAGTATTCAATAGCGAATGCAACCCACGGTTGATTTTTTGAAGCCCAATCAATAAAGCGAGTAGTTCCTGTTGAAGAAGCGTCTGCAGCTCCGCTATTTACTGCAGCATATGCGTCTAGTGGAGCGTAAGGTCCTGTAAATTTTACTGTTGATTTGCCAAATTCTTTTTGTGCAAAATCATCATTTTTCAAAGTTGTTAGATAGTTAGCTGTTGAAAGATATGCTACACGCATAGTTCCATTGCTTGATGAAGATGATTGTTTAGATTGTTGAGCGCTACCACATGATGCAAGAGCTATCGTAGCGCAGAAGGCGCATGTTACAGCTAAAGCGCGTTTACTTATGTTTGACGCATTAAAATTAAACATAATTAGTTCCTTTTGTTTTATGTTGTTTTGGTTATTTTGTGATTATTTTTTAGTTTTTAATTTCTTCTTTTTTAGTTTTTCTTTTTCGCTTTCTTCGCTCTGGCATAAGAGCATATTCAAATATGTTTGCTGTAAATTCTGAGCTAAGACCTGCAATTGCATATAAAATAATGCATGCCATAGTTTGTTCCGGTCTAAAGAATTGTTGAGCGCGAGCAAGAATATATCCAAGTCCTATTGAAGAATTAACTGTTTCACAAGTTACTAAAGCTACCCAAGCAACAGATATTGCGAATCGTAAACCAGTCATAAAACTTGGTAATGTGCCACGAAGCAAAATCTTTGTAAAAATAGTTGATTTTTTAACGTTATAAGCTTGAGCTAATTCTAATAATTTTGGATCAATATTTCTAACTCCATCGCGGATATTTACATACATAGGTCCAAAAACTCCAACGGCGATAAGAGCAATCTTCATCATTTCATCTATTCCTAGAAAAATAATGAATAATGGAGCTAAAGCTGGGAATGGTATTGAACGTAGCATATGGCTTGGCTTGTCAATTATTGTATTGCCAAGTTTACTGCCTCCTGCGAGTAGCCCGGCTGGAACAGCGAAAGCGATACCTAATAATAGTCCTGCAATAACTCGAAAAATACTTATTGCCAATGAAGGCATAAGTATTCCTTCGTTATTTAAGTCAATAAATGCTTGCACTACCTCAAGAGGGGAAGGTAAAGCTCGATTTTCAATTGGAGAAAGTGTAGTGAAAAACCACAAAAGCAAAATTACAATTGTAGAAATCCAAATTTTGCATGAAGACAACACATTGCATACAATCTTCAATATCTTTTTTGCTTCGTCATGCGAATGGTAATTCATTCGACAATCCCTTCGATAGTGCTAACTATATCAGGTTCGACGAGTATAATCTCAGCGCAATACGCTATAAATTATTGGTTATAGCATGACATACTGCGCACCCCGTGTCCGTGCCAATTATTGCTTATGGGTATGGACAAGTGTTGTAGAATGTAAGGATTTTTTAAAAGTTGTGTAGTTTTTATTTGTGTTTTAGCGTGTGTATTAGCATGTGTATTAGCATGTGTATTAGCATGTGTATTAGCATGTGTATTAGCATGTCTTAGTTAAAGTTTTTGTTAAAGTTTTTTGTTACATGTCTTAGTCAAAGTTTTTGTTGACTCTTATTTAAAATTTTTTGAGATTTATGAAATCTATTACAAAGTTTATTTGTTGCTCTTAAAAATGCCTTTAGTTAAAATTTTTAAGGATATTTTGATTTATTTTAGATTGTTATTTAATTTATGTGAACGTTCACGGCATAAATGTACGATTCTATCTTATAACGTCCATAAAACGCACTAATCTTGGAAGAGTCATCACAACCCATAAGTTATAAGGAGTAGTTGTGGCAGCTATTGAAAGCGTATATGCACGCGAAATTTTGGATTCTCGTGGAAATCCTACTGTTCAAGTTTATTTGGAAACTGAAGATGGTGCTCAAGGCATCGGTTTAGTGCCTTCAGGTGCTTCAACTGGTGAAGCTGAGGCTTGGGAGCGCCGTGATGGCGACAAGTCTCGCTACCAAGGCAAGGGTACTTTGCAAGCAGTTAAGGCTGTTAACGAAGTAATCGCGCCAAAGGTTATTGGCATGGATGCCACTGATCAGCGCGCTCTTGATGAAACAATGATTGAGCTTGATGGTACTCCAAACAAGGGCAAGCTTGGTGCTAATGCTATTCTTGGAGTTTCTCTTGCTGCACTTTATGCAGCTGCTGAATCTGCAGAACTTCCATTGTATCGTTATATTGGTGGCACGAATGGTCACATTCTTCCAGTACCAAATATGAACATCATGAACGGTGGTGCTCATGCTGATTTTGCAACCGATATTCAGGAATACATGATTTCTCCATACGGCTTCAATACTTATAGTGAAGCTTTGCGCGCTGGCGTTGAAGTTTACCATACTTTGAAGAACGTTTTGAAGAAGGAAGGCTTAGCTACTGGCCTTGGCGATGAAGGCGGTTTTGCTCCAAAGATGAAGTCCAATGAGGATTCATTGAAGTATATTATGGATGCAATTGCAGCTGCAGGTTATGAGCCAGGAAAGCAGATTGGTATTTCTCTTGATGTTGCTTCTTCCGAATTCTACAACAAAGAAAACGGAAAGTATCGTTTTGATGGTGAAGATCGTGAATCTGCTTATATGCTTGATTACTACGAGAAGCTCATTAACGAGTATCCAATTGTTTCCATCGAAGATCCATTCCAGGAAGAAGGATGGGATGATTGGGCAGAAATCACCAAGCGTCTTGGTGATCGTTTGCAATTCGTTGGTGATGATTTGCTCGTCACTAATCCAAAGCGTTTGGCTAAGGGCATTGAGCTTGGTGCAGCTAATTCATTGCTCGTGAAGTTGAACCAGATTGGTTCTGTTACTGAAACTCTTGATGCAATTGAACTTGCAACCAAGAATGGTTTCACTTCTATGGTTTCCCATCGCTCTGGAGAAACACCAGACACTACAATTTCTGATCTCGCTGTTGCTAAGAACACTGGTCAGATCAAGACTGGTGCTCCTGCTCGTGGTGAGCGCATTGCTAAGTACAATCGCTTGCTTGAGATTGAGGAAGAGCTTGGCTCTACTGCTAAGTACGCTGGTTACGATGCTTTCAAAGCTTGCAAGAAATACGTTAAGTAGTGTTGCAAGTTAAGCATATTAAAATCTAATAAGTATTTAGTAAAAGCTATTAAATATTTATAAGACGGTCGATTGCTTTTGTAATTGACCGTCTTTGCATATTCGCTAAGTTTTATGTGTTCAATTTAACTTTCGAAGTTTTATGTGTTCAATTTAACATATATAAATAATTATATGAAAGTGTATTATTTAATAGCCGTATATAATTAAACATGGAAATGTTTGAAAAACAATTCAATTATTTGCTAATAGATAATTGAATAATTGAATATGTTATGAGTCGAACGTGTTCCTTTTTTAAAATCACAATTAGATACACTATTTTGGGGGGATTTATGAGTTCGTTAGTATACGTAAGCGCTGGAAGTAACATGGGGGATCGCTTAAAGAATCTGCAACAAGCTGTATCAATGTTAAAAGAAGATTCTCATATAAGCGGTGTTGTTGTTTCTTCCGTATATGAAACTGAGCCAGTTGGAGATATTGAGCAAGATAGTTTTTATAATATAGGTCTTAAATTCCGTACAGATTTAACTCCTTATGAGCTTTTAGATTTCATTCACGAAATAGAGCAACGTTTGCATAGAAAAAGAATTATTCGTTGGGGTCCTAGAACTATTGATTTAGATATTATTGATTACGATAGATGCGTTTTTGAAAGTGAAAATCTTACTATTCCGCATAAAGAGAGAGATAATCGCAAGTTTGTTATAATCCCATTATTAGAAATTAGTAAGGATGATCCAGAATATCATGAATTATTAGAAGAAAAATTGTCTTATATAAATGATTCTCATTGGATTAAAATTGTAAAAAGTAGCGAAGTTTTTAATTAAAGGCTGGAATATTTATGAAAATTACTTTAGTACAAAATATTGAAGCTAAAAGTTTTGCAGAGCAAGTGCTTTTAGATCAAGTTGAACAATCGCAGCAATTAGCATTGCAATGGGAAGATATTCCAGTTGATTACACTAAAAAAATAGTTGATTTTTTGCGTCATTTTGATGTTTCTTATTATGTAAAAGAATCTTGTGTTCAATTTATGTTACCTTTAATTGCGCTTAAGCCATTTTTAAGCGAATGTGAAAAATTATGGAACAATGACGCAGATTTGCTTGAAAGTATTCATAAAATTTTGCGTGAAAAATCTATAATTTGGCGTGCTGGAAGATTCTGTTTTGATACTCTCGATAAGCCTATTGTTTATGCGATTTTGAACATTACTCCTGATTCTTTCTATGATGGTGGAAAATATCAAAGCGAAAAAGAAGTAAAAGATCATATTGAAGAAATGATTGATGCAGGTGCTGATGTTATTGAGGTTGGTGGTCAGACAACTAAACCAGGTGGATATTTAGAAATATCTCCAGAAGATGAAATTAAGCGCGTTATTCCAGCTATACGCTATATTCACGATAATTATCCTAAAGTAGCTGTTGCAGTAGATACTTATAAACTTCCTGTTATGAAGAAAGCTGTTAAAGAAGGAGTGGATATTGTAAACGATGTTCGCGCATTTGATACTCCTGAAAAAGTAAAACTTATGGCTGAGTCTAATGTTGGTTTAGTCACAATGCATAGCAACAGAGATAAAGAATACGATAATTTAACTAGCTCTATGTGCGAATTTTTTAAAGATAATTTGCATATGCTTATAGATGCTGGAATTGATAAAAATAGGATTATACTCGATCAAGGTATTGGCTACGCAAAAGTTGCAGATGGTGAACAAGATTATGCAATGATGCGAAACATAAATCAATTACATCGTTTCGGCAGGCCAATATTAGTTGCGATTTCTCGAAAAGGATTTGGAAAGAAATTATTTAATCTCGATAAAGAAGATAGATTGCCTGTTACTTTAGTTGCGCAATCAGCTATGTTTATGCGAGGAGGGCGAGTGATTCGAGTTCATGATGTAGCAGAAACTCGCCAATTAGTAGATATGATTGACATAATAAATCGTTCTTATTGGGTTAAATAGTGGTTTTAATATTTGATTTTATTTTGTGTTAATACGTCGAATATGACAAGTAGGTTAGAAGTATGAGTATGAGAAAACGTCGTATGGCGCTGAATGCTGATACTAAAGAAAGCAGTAAGAAAAATCTTAAATTTTTTTCTGGTCCTATAGTTTTTGCGGCTTTACTTTCTGTGATTATTTTAGGTTCTATAGAACTTATTGCTACTATTCGTAGTTATGCTCTAAGTTTAGCAGAATTCCACGCATTACAGCATGAAAAAACTTTGCTTGATGCGCATAGAAATAATTTGATTAACAATATAAATCGCTGGAATGATAAGGCTTATGTTGCTACACGTGCTAGATACAGATTAGGATTTGTGTTTCCAGGTGAGCAAGCAGTTCGAGTTGAGCATCCGGAAGCTGTAACAGGTAAAGTGCTTAATGAATTTGCAGACAGTAATTCCAATAGCAAATTACATACTCAACTTCCTTGGTATAGTGATTTGTCTTATGCGTTACATAAAGCAGATAAACCAGATAATTTAACTATACAATCCTATGATAAAACTATTGATAGTACTGTAACTAGAACTAATGATTGAGATAACTTTTTCTTGATTTTTCTTGATTTAGTTTGATCTACTTGATTCGCAACTTGATCTACTTGATCCGCTTGATCCGCTTGATTTAGTTTTATTTAGTTCATGTAAGTTTTAATTTATGTGATAAGTTTTAATTTATGTGATTGATTACTTTACTAGTATGGTTTTATTGGTTTAGTGTAAAAACAAAGATGTTTTAAGAGAATAAAATATAAAATATAGGAGTTTTGATAATGGTTTTTGATGTAGAAGATGCGTTAAATAGATTTTGTGCAACGCCTTTGCGCAAAGCAGATGTAGATATTGTTCATCGTCAGCTTTCTCGTATGCCCCGTGGAATGGTAGCTGTAGGTGCTCGTTGCGTGTGTGGTCGTCCTTTAGCTGTTATAACTCGTCCGTGCTTAGAAGATGGAACGCCTTTTCCAACGACATTCTATTTAACAAGTCCTGAAGCAGTAAAAGCTGTATCTCGCATTGAAGCTGAAGGGTTTATGCGTGAATGTAATGCTCTTTTGAAAAACGATGTAAAAATTGCTGAACAATATAAAAACGCGTCTGAATCTTATAAAGCTTTTAGACATGCTTTAGCATTGAGATTAAAAGATAGCGAAGAGCATATTTTAGATATTAGCGCTGGTGGTATGCCTGATAGAGTCAAGTGTTTGCATGCTTTACTTGCTCAAACGCTTGTTATGGGCAAAGGTGTGAATCCTATTGGAGATATTGTTCTTAATAGAATTGTAGATGAGTTTAATCCTTCTGTTTGCCGTTGCACTATTCCTTGGATCGATGATGTCAGTGATGATGCTAGTGATGATGCTAGTGATGATGCCAGCTATGATGCTAGTAAAGTGAGTGATGATGTGAGTAAAGACGTGAATAAAGTAAGTAAATGCGAAGTTTCAAACAAATCTGTATGTGTAGCTGCTATAGATTGTGGTACGAATTCCATACGTTTAAAAATTGCTAGAGTAGACAGTCATGGTATTACAGATATTGTTCCTAGAATGTTGAGAGTTGTGCGATTAGGTGAGGGTATTGATGAAACTCATCAATTTTCTTGTGATGCTTTACAGAGAGTTAAAGCTGCAGCACAAGAGTTTGCACAAGTATTAAAAGATAATCCTGTAGATGCGATTCGTTTTGTTGCAACGTCTGCAACGCGTGATGCGAATAATCGCGATGTATTTGAGCAAATGATGATAGACGAGCTTGGAGTTAAGCCTGAGGTAATTAGCGGTACTCAAGAAGCTGAATTGAGTTTCTTAGGTGCTACAAGCGTTGTTTCAAGAGATGAGTTGCCATCACCATATTTAGTTGTTGATTTGGGTGGTGGATCTACTGAATTAGTTTTAGGCGGAGATGGTAAAACTTATGATGCTAGAAAAGTAGTTGCATCTTATTCAATGAATATTGGATCAGTTCGCATGACTGAACGTCATCTGCATACTGATCCTCCAACTGATGATGAGATTTCTTCTGCTATTTCGGATATTGACGCTCATATTGATGAAGCTTTGAAAGTTGTTCCAGTTGGGAAAGCTCGTACGATCATTGGAGTTTCTGGATCTGTAACAACTATGACTGCGCTCGCTATGGGCTTAAAACATTATGATCATAGTGCTGTAGATGGTGCTTGCATTGGATTAGAACAAGCTTATACAGTTAATGATCGATTTTTGCGTATGTCTAGGGATCGTAGGCGTACTTATGCGACTATTCATCCTGGGAGAATTGATGTTGTTGGCGGCGGAGCTGTAGTTTGGAGCAGAGTTTTAGAGAGAGTGTCTAAAGCTGCTTATGAGGATCATGGCGGAGTTCTAGATACTTTTGTTGCAAGTGAGCATGGTTTATTAGATGGAATAACTCTAGATTTAGGCAGGAAATTACTCGCCACACGCTGATTTGTGTTTATGCAGTTATTGTGGCATAATATATGTCTGTTGCCTCTGTGGCGGAATTGGCATACGCATCAGACTTAAAATCTGACGCCCGTTCGGGCTTGTGGGTTCGAGTCCCACCGGAGGCACGATTAAGCGCTGCGTAGTTTTTACTGTGTGGCGCTTTTTGGTTTTTGTGGTTATTGATGTGACTGCAATGTTTTAAGAGTTTGCTTGAGTGATTATTGCGCGCGTGGCATGCCCAAGTGCTTGCAGTGTAGGGATTATGATCTCAAGCATTTTGAAGCGCCGAGCTTGCTTAGGGTTGAAAGCACGGTGTGCTTTCAATGCAAGCGAGGGCTGGCTTCGTAATTAAAACGAAGTCAGTAGGATTAGTTAGTTTCCCGCATATGCGGGGGTGATCCTTCTGTGTTTTGCGATATATAGTTTTTCCCGCATATGCGGGGTGTTACGGTTGAGCTTCGAATTGCATTGTGCATTTGAAGCTCAACTAGTTTTAGTAAATAAATATGCAACACAATCTTCCTTAAATCTTTTATTGAGAGTATATTTGCCATTATTTAATAATCATTGTGGATTAAGAGGATGGTAGGTATGAGTTGTAATCACATTGTTAATACTGCATTATGGGGTAAAAAGAGAGAAGTTAATGGTGTAATGCAATGGCTTCCTCTTGCTCAACATCTTGAGGATACTAGAAATGTTATTGGTCAGCTGTGGGAGCATTGGCTTAGTGGTGGTCAGCGAAGATTGATTGAATCCTCATTAAGTAAACGAGTTGATGCAAAAAAATTGTCTCAATTTTTAGGCTGTGTTCATGATATTGGTAAGGCTACTCCCGTTTTTCAGTTTCGTAAATCGCCTTCAAATTCAAAAGATTTAGATATCGAGTTAAAAAATAAGTTAGCTAACGTAGGTTTTACAAATATCGATGATTTTATTCTTAAGGCAACAGATTTCTCAAGTAGTCATCACACTATAACTGGTCAATTTATTCTTTCTAATGCTGGAGTTCCTGAAGGGATTTGTGCAATTGTTGGAGCTCATCATGGTAAGCCTTTAGGTAATGATTCTGTTTGTAGAAGTAATAAGTCTAAATATCCTGACCATTATTATCAAAGTGAAACTGAGAGTGAAAATAGTAAATTATGGAAAAAGTTACAGAATGATATTTTGGATTGGGCTTTAGAAAGAAATGATTTTTCTAATGTAAATGATCTTCCTGAAATAAGTGAACCTGCGCAAGTTTTGTTGTGCGGATTAGTAATTATGGCTGATTGGATTGCTAGTAATGAACACTATTTTCCGCTTATTTCAATAGAGCAAGATTTGATTGAAAATCAGGAAGAAAGATATAGAAAAGGTTGGGAAAAGTGGTTACAACATGGTTCTAAAGACGTATGGGAATCATTAAATTGTTGTAGCAATGTTTCGCAAACATACAAACATCGTTTTGGTTTCTTTCCAAATAATATTCAGATAGCGTTGCATGATGTAATTTCTCAGTCTAAAGAGCCTGGAATTTTTATTCTTGAATCTGCAATGGGTTCAGGTAAAACAGAAGCTTCTTTAATTGCTGCTGAACAATTAGCAAATCTAACTGGAAGAAGCGGAGTGTTCTTCGGTCTTCCTACTCAAGCCACTTCTAACGGAATGTTTAGACGAGTTGAGGATTGGCTTAAAAGTGTGAATAGTGATTTCCAGGGCGAAATTGGTTTACGTTTAGTTCATGGTAAAGCTGAACTGAATGCAGATTATGCGCATTTGCCGCATGGAATGCAAAATATGAATGATGGTTGTGATGGTAGTTCTAGTAATAATGATGTAAATAATAATGGAGTAATACTTAATGATTGGTTTACTGGGCGAAAAACCGCAATGTTGGATGACTTTGTGGTTGGTACAGTAGATCAATTTTTGTTAGCTTCGTTAAAGCAAAAACATCTTATGCTTCGTCATTTGGGTTTGAGTAAAAAAGTTGTAATTATTGATGAAGTGCATGCTTATGACGCTTATATGAATAAGTATCTTGAAGAATCTCTTATTTGGATGGCAGCATACGGTGTTCCTGTTGTGTTACTTTCTGCTACTTTACCTGCTAAGCGTAGAAAAGAACTTATAAAAGCTTATATGTGTGGGTTGTTTGGGTTTAATTGGAGAGAATGTGATAAATCTAATGTTGATTTTGAAACAAATAATTATCCTTTAATTACATACAGTGATAGAAACTGTGTAAAACAAAAATTTATTGAAAATGAAGTTAGTGATAATAAATCTATTTCTGTAAGAAAAATAACAGAAGATAACTTGCATGAATCACTTGTTGGTGAGCTTAAATCTTTGCTGAATAATGGTGGTATTGCTGGAATTATAGTGAATACCGTTAAAAGAGCTCAGGAAATTTATAATGCGTGCGTTGATGAGTTTAGTGATGACGAAGTTATAGTTATTCATTCGCAATTTATCGCTACAGATAGAGTTAGAAAAGAACAGCAAATTTGCAATATGATTGGTAAGAATGCTCATAGACCTGCTCGTGCAATAATTATCGGTACGCAAGTATTAGAGCAGTCGCTTGATATTGATTTTGATATTTTGTTTACTGATCTTGCTCCTATAGATTTATTACTTCAACGTGCTGGTAGATTACACAGGCATGCGATAGAACGCCCAGAAACTGTCACAGAGCCAATTTTATATGTGTTGGGAACCAGTGATCGTTATGAATTTGATAAAGGTTCAGAGTCTATTTACAGCAAATATTTACTTATGAGAACTCAATACTATTTGCCAAATGTTATAAACATGTCTCAAGATATTTCTCGATTAGTGCAAATAGTTTATGGAGATAATCCTTTAGAGTTACAAGAAGATTTGAAAGATGTGTATGCTGTTGCAAAAAGAGAACATGATTCAGTAAGAAATAGTAATGAAAGTGCTGCAAAAACATATAGAATTGAAAATCCAGAATCAGAAATTGGTGAAAGATCTATTGTTGGCTTGTTGACAAATTCAATTACAAATGAATCTGATGAATTTGCATGTGCTCAAGTTCGTAATAGTGGCGAATCTATAGAAGTTATTGCTGTGAAAAAAGTTGGTTCTGGTTATGGAACTTTCCATGATTGTGAAGATATTTCACAAAATATTGATATTGCGGAAGTTGCAATGAAACTTGCTCAAGAAACAGTAGGATTGCCGTGGATGTTTACATTAAACAGCGATTGTGTTGATGAAACAATTGCAGAATTGGAAAGAATACGAAAACAAAAGCAATTCCAAAACTGGGATGATCAGTCTTGGTTGCGAGGTTCTTTGGTGCTTCTATTCGATGAAAATAATATTTGCGAATTATCAAAATACAGAGTTGTTTATTCTGAAAAAAGTGGTATTGTATGTATTAGGAGTTCGGAAGAAGACAGAAAGGAATTAAGAAGGTGAGCAGATTTAATTTATTAGATGAGCCTTGGATTTCCGTCATTGTAGACGAAAAAGGACACAATAAGCTCGTATCAATTACAGATGTGTTTAAGCATGCATCAGAATATAAAGCGCTAGCTGGCGATATGAAAACTCAAGATTTTGCATTGCTTCGCATTTTGCTTGCTGTGCTTCATACTGTTTTTTCGAGGTACGATATTCAAGGAAATTCTCGTGAATTTGATTCAGGTGAAGATGATGAATATTATTTCAATAAAGAAACAGTGAATATTTGGCGCGAAGTTTGGAATTCAAAAAAGTTTCCAGACGCAGTTTTCAAATATTTAGAACAATGGCATGATCGTTTTTACCTTTTTGATGACAAGTATCCATTTTTGCAAGTACTTAAACAAGATATAGATAGTAAAAAGCTTGGTGGCAAATCTCCTAGTGAGATATCTGGTAAAAATATAAATCGATTGATTTCTGAAAGTAACAATAAAATAGCTGTATTTTCTCCAAAAGATAATGTTGATAACAACAAATCGTCACTTACTGAAGCACAATTAGCAAGATGGATTATTACCTTACAGTCATACGTTGGATTAGCAGATAAGACCATGTTTGGTACTGAAAAATATAAAGCTTCTAAAGGATGGCTTTTTGACCTTGGTGGCATTTACATAGAAGGCGAAAACCTATTTGAGACTCTTATGCTCAACTGTGTGCTTGTTGGGGAAATGCAATCTCCTGAGAAAAAACAAAAGCCATGTTGGGAGTATTCAGGAGCGGAAAATATTGAAAATTCGTTTTATGAAACATTTATTGACAATATTTCTCAGCTTTACACTAGATGGAGTAGAGCAATATATATAAATCCTGATATTAGCATTGAAAATCCAATATCGGTTTCTATAGTAAAACTCCCTGATATTAATCATAAAGATGCTTTTATTGAGCCAATGACAGTATGGCAGTACAACAAGGAACGGGAAAACAAGGACAAATACACTCCAAGGAAGCATAAAGTAGAAGAATCTATGTGGAGATCATTTGGGTTACTTACATTGCAAGAATCAGATGATGGGATTCTAAAAAATCACAAACCTGGAATTATGGAATGGTTAAATAAAATTAGTAAAGATATTGAAGGTTCTTCTATTTCATTACAGGCTGTGAGTATGAAAGATGATGGTAATGCTACATCTTGGGTTCCTACAGATGAAATATGCGATACTCTGCATGTTGATGAAGTTGTAGTAACTGATAATTCTGACAATGGATGGGTGGGTAGAATTAACAATGAAGTCGAGTATACAAGATCTGCCATAGGATTTATTTACAGGCAATTTCTTCTAGACATATGTGAAATACGTAATAGAAATAAAGATGATGCAACTAAATATGCTGATAAGTGTATTAGTCATGTTTATTTCTTAGTTGATCAACCGTTTAGGCAGTGGTTAGCAAATATTAAACCAAAAGATTCAATGAATGAACGATGTATTCAATGGAGAAATACTTTGCATAGCATACTTATAAATGAAGCAAAAGGCATGTTGGAAAATGCTACATTGCGTGATTTTACAGGTAGGCCTGTTGTGCAAAGTGAGAAAGAATCTACAAAAAATATAGTTACAGCTTACAGCATTTTTACTAGTCGATTAAAAAAATTATCAAAAAAATAAAGACATAGAAAGGAGGCTATTATGGCTGAAAATCAAAACAAATCTGTTGAAGTATCTAATGCTGTTAGAAAAATTATCAATCAATTTATAGAAATTGCAGATACTTCGTCATATAGAGCTATGCTTGCTCAACTGCGTCACACAATTGGTAAGCCATTAAGTCAGTCTGTAGAAATATGGCCCTGGATATTAAACAATGTGCCAGAAAGCTTCATAGATAAATATGGTGAAGTTAGCTATCAAATGCGAGCTGTTATAAACACTTTGCAAATATACGCGTTGTATGAACAAGGTGGTGTAGAAAAATCAAGTTATAAAGATTTGAATAAATCTGAAGATTCAGAAAATGAAAAATCTTATAACAATATGGGAACAGCTTTAAGAGCACTAAGAAGTGACGAAGGTGTGCGTGGAGCGATGGATAGACGCTTTAGTGTTATGATTACCGCAAGCGATTATGAGAGTTTTTACTACTATCTTCGTCAATTAGTTCGATTGCTAAAAAGTAGAACGAAAGAAAATAAGCAAGCAATTGATTATTCTAAACTTGCGAGAGATTTGTATTTGCTTCAGTTTGAAGATTCAGAAAAAGTAAGACTTTCCTGGGCGCAAGAATATTATCGCTTAAGCAAGTAGCAATAACTTTTTAGCAATATCACATATTTTAAAAATTACATATTTCAAAAACAACGTTATTAAACAATTAACTAAAATTTAGAAAGGCAAAACAATGAACGCTCATTTATTCTTAGATATTCAAGCAATCCAAGCTGTTCCACCATGCAATATTAATCGCGATGATGCAGGTAGTCCAAAAACTGCTCAATATGGCGGTGTAACTAGAGCTAGAGTAAGCTCTCAATGCTGGAAGCACTCAATGCGAGAATATTTCAAAGAGCACAGCGGAGATTCCAATGTTGGAATACGAAGCAAAAACATTGTTAAGTACGTTGCAGATAAAATTGTTGCATTAAAACCAGAATTATCTGAGCAAGAAGCATTAGATTTAGCAAATAAAACGTTAAATAATGCTGGCGTTAAAACTAAAAAAGATAATGATGAAATAGTTCCTACAGCAAAAGCTTTATTCTTCTTAGGAGAGACTCAAGCAAATTCTCTAGCGCAAGCAGCAATCAATAATGTTACTGACAAGAAGCAACTGCAAGAAATCTTGAAAGATAATCCACCTATTGATATTGCGTTATTCGGTCGCATGCTTGCAGATGATCCATCGCTTAATGAGGATGCTTCTTCTCAAGTTGCTCACGCAATTTCCACTCACGCTGTTCGTGCTGAATTTGATTACTATACTGCTGTTGATGACTT